>JAJRXO010000056.1 GCA_024276255.1 Chloroflexota bacterium
AAGCAGAGACCGTGGTCGAGGAAAGCGAACCGACCGCGGAGGAAAGCGAAGACGTGGCTGCCAAAGCCTGATCACACGCTTATTCACGCTGTACACCTGCAGGCTGCCGTCATGGCAGCCTGTTTTTTTATACCCAATTTTAAAACCCATCCCCTACTCCACGGCTTGACAAAACAGCAATTTCACTTCACAATACTGGCAATCACGATTCGTTCGGGCTTCAAAGGGGAAGTCAAGGTCGAAAGACCTGCAACTTTTTCGGCACTTGTGACGTCATCATTAATACACAAGCATCGAGTCAAAACCACCGCCATTCCTAATCTCATATTATCTCCTTATCCAACACTCCGCCACGGACTTGGACGAAGGGAGTAAGCGTTACAGGCTGTAAGGCCCTCTCTGGTATAATAGAACCAGCGGGCTTACTCACCAAGTCCTCTCGCATCCGAATAAGGAAATCTACTTATGGCAGATAAATTTGACCGTTTTACAAAGAAAGCCCGACGCGTTTTACAGGCAGCGCAGGAAGAAGCACAGCGGCTGAACCACAGTTACATCGGCACTGAGCACCTGCTGCTGGGCCTGATGAAAGAAGAAAATGGCGTTGCCTCCAAGGTCCTGCACGAACTCGGCGTTGACTCACAGCAGGTTATCATCGCCATCGAGCAGAAGATCGGTCGCGGCGAACGCGCCACCTTTGGCAAGCCCACCCTGGCGCCGCGCACCAAGCGGGTCATCGAACTGGCCGTGGATGAAGCGCGGCTTATGGGGCATCATTACATTGGCACCGAACACCTGTTGCTGGGCCTGGTACGTGAAGGCGAGGGCATCGCCGTTAATATCCTGCGGGGATTGGGCGTCAGCCTGGAACGGGTGCGCACCCAGACAGCCCGGTCGATTCTGCAGACGCAGCGCCATCCCGAAAGCGGCAAGCCAGAAAGCGATACCCCGCTTGTGGATCAGTTGGGGCTTGATCTCACCGCCCGCGCCGCCGAAAACAAACTCGATCCGGTGATCGGCCGCGAAAATGAAATCGAGCGCGTCATCCAGATCATGTCACGACGCACAAAAAACAACCCCGCCCTCATCGGCGAGCCGGGTGTTGGCAAAACCGCCATCGTCGAAGGCCTGGCGCAGCGTATCATCATGGGTGATGTGCCCGAGCCCTTGCTCAACAAGCGCCTGCTCATGCTCGACGTGGGTTCGCTGGTGGCCGGCACCATGTATCGCGGGCAATTCGAAGAGCGCCTGAAGAAGATCATCGAAGAGATCACCACGGCCGAGGCTATCCTCTTCATTGACGAAGTGCATATGCTGGTGGGCGCTGGTGCTGCGGGCAGCAGCGTGGATGCTGCCAACATCCTCAAGCCGGCACTCAGCCGGGGCGAAATCCAGGTCATCGGCGCTACCACCCTCGACGAATACCGCAAATACATCGAAAGCGACGCTGCCCTCGAACGGCGCTTCCAGCCCGTCTTTGTGGAAGAACCTTCCATCGAAGAAACGATCCAGATCCTGCATGGCATTCGCTATAAATACGAAGAACACCATCGTTTGACCATCACAGACGAAGCTCTGGAGGCCGCGGCGCACTACGCCGCCCGCTACGTGCCGGACCGTTTCATGCCCGACAAGGCCATCGATCTCATCGACGAGGCCTCCAGTCGCGTGCGCATGTATAAAACCCCGCTGGCAGCCAGCCTGCGGGCCACCTTCCGGGATCTAAAAACCCTCCAGCGTCAGAAAGAAGAAGCCCTGGCCAAACAACGTTACGATCAGGCCATCGACCTGCGCTATCGCGAGGTGGAGTTGCAGAACCAGCTTGATCAAATGCGGGCGAGCTGGGATACCGCCGAACGTCCCTCGGTGGGAGCAGAGGATATCGCCGAAGTCGTGGCCATGTGGACGGGCATCCCCGTGATGCGCATCGCCGGCGAAGAAAGCGAACGCCTGCTGAAGATGGAAGACTACCTGCAGGAACGCGTCATCGGCCAGAACGAACCTGTCAAAGCCATCTCCAAGGCGGTGCGCCGGGCCCGGGCCGGCCTCAAAGACCCCCGCCGTCCCATTGGCACCTTCATCTTCCTGGGCCCCACCGGCGTTGGCAAAACCTACCTGGCCAAAAACCTGGCTGAATTCCTGTTTGGCTCCCAGGAGGCCTTGATCAAGATCGACATGTCCGAATTCATGGAGCGCCACAATGTCAGCCGCCTGGTGGGCGCGCCTCCCGGCTACGTCGGTTACGACGAAGGCGGACAACTCACCGAAGCAGTGCGCCGCCGCCCCTATTGCGTGATCCTGCTGGATGAAATCGAAAAGGCACATCCCGAAGCCTTCAACATCCTCCTGCAGATCATGGAAGATGGCAGCCTTACCGATGCCAAGGGTCGCCGCGTCGACTTCCGCAATGCCCTGATCATCATGACATCCAACGTGGGGGCCTCGCTCATCCGCCACGGTAGCCGTTTGGGCTTTGCCGTCGCCGACGATGCCAGCAAGCGCAAAGAAGCCGACTACGACGATATGAAAAAGCGGGTCATGGAAGCCCTGCAACGCACCTTCCGCCCCGAATTCATCAACCGCCTTGATGGCATCATGGTCTTCCATGCCCTTGATCTCGAAGACATCAAGCGAATTGTGGATCTTGAAATGGCACGGGTGTACACCCAGCTGGCCGAACACGAGATCACGCTGCAGCTCACAGACGAAGCCAAGGCCTTCCTGGCCCAGGTGGGCTACGATCCCAAATTTGGCGCTCGTCCCCTGCGCCGCGCGGTGCAGGACTACGTGGATGATCCCCTCAGTGAGGGGCTGCTCGCCGGTCGCTTCCTGACAGGCGATGTCATCCGTGTGAGCCACGAGGAAGACGCCAAGGAGCTGTCTTTCGAAGTCATTGCTCGCTCCGAGAACCCGGCTACCGAAGACAGCCTGGAAGCCATGTTGGGCTAATCCCAGCGCTTTCATTGCCCCAGCCAGCCTCTGCAGAGGCTGGCTTTTTTTATTGACAGCCCTTCCTGCCTGCGCTACAATACTAGAACATATGAACGGTCTCCCCACTCTGCAAGGATGATATTTCATGGCGGCGAAAACCCGCACCCAATATGTGTGTTCAGAATGTGGCCATAGCCAGGCCAAATGGTCGGGCAAGTGCAGCCATTGTGGCGCCTGGAACACCATGGTGGAAACACAACTGCAGACAGCCGCCCCGGGCAAAAGCCGCAGCAGCCACACTTTTGGCGCCCTGGCACAACCCCAACCCCTCTCACAGATCGACAGCGATCGCCTGCCCCGCATTACCCTGCCCATGGTGGAGCTGGGGCGGGTGCTGGGCGGCGGCATCATGCCGGGTGGGGTGGTGCTGATCAGCGGCGACCCCGGTATCGGAAAAAGCACGCTCCTCATCCAAATGGCTGCCACCATTGCCGGAAACGGCTCCCCCACACTCTACGTCAGCGGCGAAGAATCCGCACATCAGATCAAGCAACGGGCCACACGGCTGGGCATTGTATCAGACCATCTCTATCTTCTGGCTGATGTCAATCTCGATAACATTGTGGCGCAAATCGAACGCCTGCACCCGCAGCTGGTCATCATCGACTCCATCCAGGCAGTGTACCTGCCCGATTATCAATCCAGTGCTGGTGGCGTGACGCAGGTGCGTGAATGCGCGGCCCTGCTCTCACGACTGGCCAAAGCCCACAACATCCCCCTGTTTCTGGTGGGGCACGTGACCAAAGAAGGCTCGCTGGCCGGCCCCCGTGTGCTGGAACACATGGTAGATACCGTGCTCTATCTGGAAGGCGATCGTTTTCACAGCTACCGCCTGTTGCGGTCCGTAAAAAATCGTTTTGGCTCCACCAATGAAGTTGGCGTCTTCGAAATGAAAGCCGAGGGCATGGTCGAGGTCGCCAATCCTTCGGAGATCTTCCTGGCCGAGCGCCTGCCCAATGCCTCAGGCAGCGCCATTGCCGTACCCATGGAAGGCACGCGGCCACTGCTGGTGGAAGTGCAGGCGCTGGCCTCCACCACATCGTTTGCCCAACCGCGGCGCACAGCAAATGGCGTCGATTTCAATCGCCTGCTGCTGATCACAGCCGTGCTTTCCAGGCGCATCGGCCTGCGCCTGAGCGATCAGGATATCTTTGTCAACGTGGTAGGCGGCCTGAAGATCAGCGAACCCGCCAGCGATCTGGCCATTGCCATCGCCATCACCTCCAGCGTTCGCAACCGCCCCGTGGCAGCCGATATGGTCTTCCTGGGCGAGGTGGGGCTGAGCGGC
>JAJRXO010000057.1 GCA_024276255.1 Chloroflexota bacterium
GTAATCATAAGCGCATTTGGCGTTCATGGCTTCCTGACGGCAGCCTGGGATCGAATGCGCCGCGAAGTCGAGAAAGATGTACCTACATTGATGCTGCGCTTGTCAGGCATGATCCAGGCCGCACCGAACGTCCTGGAAAGCCTGGACGAAGCGGCGCACTCGCTGGATCACAATCGCCCGCTGCGCCCCTGGCTGATGCACTGGGTAAGCGAAATTCAGGAGCGCGGCTTGTCCGCGTTCGATGACATGCAAGAGGAAGCGGAAACCATTTCTCCCAGCTTGTTGCTGGCAACGGTGGAAATCCGGCGTCTCTGGGAATCGGGCGGCGGCGGTTACATCGAATCCTTCCGGTTGGTGGCCGAGCACCTCTCCGAATTGATGAACACTCGCGCCATGGCTTACGCAAAAAGCGGGCGCAGTGGCAACCTGGCACGGATCATCATCCTCTCCGCTCTGTTTTCGTTGTCGTTCATCATGAACAACCCCACCAGCCGCAGCCTCTTTCTGAGCAATCCATTTACCCGGATTGGACTGGTCTTCTTCTTCCTTTGGGCCGGGCTGGGGTGGCTTTACATTCGTTCGATTCTGAAGAGTGTGACCACATGAACGCGTCCATATTGCTGCTGCTCTTTGGTGTTGTTATGCTGGTAGTCGCTTTGCTGCGCTGGAACGCGGCGCGGCACGAAGATATCAACCGGGCGATCGAGCAATACCGCGGCTATTCTCCCAGCAGTGACCTGGCAGCAATGCAACTGGCCCGCCAGACGGCCCGGCGCTTTTCTGGCCTGGGGAAGCTGGAGTGGAACCTGCGCTGGGCGCAGCGGAATGGTGAATACAAAAACCAGGGACTTGTCGGTGCCGTCACGCTGAAGATGGCGCTCTATGGGCTCGTCGGGCTGGCTTTGCCGTTGCTGCACCCTGCCCCGGTGTCCTGGTTTGCCCCGCTCATCCTGGGCGCCCTGCCCTTGACCACGTTACAACGCAAAGGCGAAGAGGCTCGCAAGCGCGCCCTGCGAGGCGTCCCAGAAGCGGCCACGCTCGTTGCAGCAGAACTGGCCGCCAATGTTGCCCCGGAGCAGGCAATCGAGCGCGCCGCCATCCTGCCTGGCCCGCTTTCCGTGTTGATAAGCGAGACGCTGGAAACCTCTCGTCAGGAAGGGCGACCGCTTTTCAGCCATGGGGAAACCCCCGGGGTGCTGCGCCGGGTGTTCAACGAAGCCGGGGTCCCCGCCTTGAGCGCTTTTGCCGCTCAACTGGATATCGTGGCCGAGAAAGGCGTCGAAGGGGCTTTCCTGATGAGCGAGATTGCCCGCAGCCTGGCGCGTGAGCACCGCGAGATGGTGCTAAACGATACGGAGAATCTCGATGGGCGCCTGACGGTAGCCGTGGCGATATTTTATTTCATCCCCATGTTTGTGCTCATCGTCGGGTCGTTCTTCGCGGCGGTGCTGACTTCCATAGCCGGAGGCTGAACGAAGATGGACTGGATTGGCGTTGGCTTCTGGATACTGCTCGCCGGTGGACAACTGGCACTGGCTATCGAGACGCGTTCGCTTATGCCTGTGCTTTTGGCTGTGCAGTCCTCCTGGGTGAGTTACCGGTTGTTGCGCCGCCGTAAGCCGATGGCAGAGGCACATGTCGGTATGCGTATCCTGGCCTGGTGCTCCGCCCTGCTTCCCATGGCGCTGCGCACCAACCGCACCACCACCGTGAGCGTGCTGTCCTTCCTGGCCGGGATGTTCCTGGTGCTAACCAGCCTGGCCGTTCTGGGAAAGGCTTTCGGGATTGCGCCTGCCGATCGGGGGCTGGTTTCTCAAGGCCCGTATCGCTGGCTGCGCCACCCAATGTACGCCGGGGAATTGCTCACCATTCTTGGCGCTTTGATAGGGAACCCGACCTGGTGGAATGCCGCCATCTTTCTCGTCTTATTAGCCGCGGTGCTCTGGCGGATCCATGCCGAAGAGCGCTTGATATTTGGTTATGCAGGTTACCGTCATCGCGTGCGCTGGCGGTTACTCCCGCTGATTTGGTGATGGTTTCAATCAGGAGGTGATATGCCCCAAATCGAAATTGACATGCGTGAATTGCAAAAACGCCCAGGCTGCTTGATCGGCATCGGTGCCGGTTCGGTGGTCCTCGTGCTGGCCCTGGTCGCGTTGTTCTCCTCGCTGTTTACACCTCGCGCCGTGGCCGAGGTCCCCACCAGTACGCCCACAGCAACGCCAGCGCCCACGGCAACGCCGCTCCCGACCCCATTGCCACCACCGCCCACACCTACCCCGGAACCGGACATCCGCATCTGGATGCCGGATGCCGTTGGCGCATACCTGCTGGAAGCCCCTGGCGGAGCGATCCTGATCCAGATTCCCAACGGCGAGCACGTCAGGCTGCTGGATGAGGTTCAACCATACGGCGGCGTGAACTGGTTGTCCGCCAGCTATTTGGGGAATGACGGCTGGCTCGTCGAGCAGGCGGTGTTCACGTTGCCTGCACCCCCGGCGGCGGTGGTGACCTCCCAGGATGGTGCTTTTCTGCGCACAGCCCCCTTCGGGCAGGTCATCACCTGGCTTTCACCAGGCAGCCCAATCATCAAGATTCTGGAAGAAGTTGAGGACGAGACTTACACCTGGGCGCACGTCGTCGTCCCGGATGGACGCGATGGCTGGGTAGCCAGGTTCTTGTTGGGTGATGAGTAACGAAAGGAGGTGGTCGCAAATAGGTCACTGGACGCAAGAACACAATCACCAAACCTTACCGTTTTCGCAGGCAACTGTGTACAAGAATGAGTTCAGAAAAGGAGTGTTGCTATGAAGTTTTTCAAAAAGCTGTATCAGCAGGAAGACGGTCAGGGGCTGGCAGAAGTCGCCCTGATCCTAGCGCTGGTCGTTGTGGTGGCTATCGTTGCTTTGCAGCTTCTCGGCACGAACATCACCAGCGTGCTGACCAGTGTAGCCAATGCAATCTGAGCAGCACAACGGCGCGGCTGGGGAAAGGATTTGTGACGAATGTCCTGTCCCCAGTCGTGCCCAGCCACGGAGTAGGCCATGAACACAGAGAAAACATTCCAAAAAAGTGAGCGCGGCCAGTCCCTGGCAGAAGCAGCAATCACTCTGCCTGTCATCCTGCTGGTCACCCTGGGGATGATTACGCTCGGTATGGTCGGCTTTGCTGCGGTTAACGCCAGCAATGCAGCCAACTATGGGGCGCGCATGGGCTCGACGGCCATCTCCGACCCGATCAATGTGGCTACTCAAAACGCCTGGGCGAAAATCCTGGCTGCTCCTGTGGGCACGTACACGGTCTCTGTCACCGGCGGTGGAGCGCCAGGGCGCCTGATTGCGGTTCGCGTGAGCTATGAGGTTCCCAACTATTTCAGCGGGTTGGGCGCTTTCTTTGGCGTCCAGGCTAGCGACACGTTCACCGGCAGTTTTGTCTCCTATTTCCGCCAGGAGGGTTGGTAATGGGTGTCTCTCCAGGTGAAAAAGGACAGGCATTACTGGCCTGGACAGCCGTGCTGCTGTTCTTCGTCCTGGTCCCGTTGACCGCCCTGGTGGGCGACGGGTCGCGCTTGTTTTTCGTCCGCAATCGCCTGCAAACCGCCCTGGATGCCGGTTGCGAAGACGCAGCCTGGTCTGCGGCTGACCGGGAGCTCTTCCGCGAAACCGGGCAACGCACGTTCATTCCTGAGAGCGAGGTGGTGGCAATTGCACACAGCACATTCAACGACACCCTGGCCGAACGCGGCACGCTGAATTACTCGGCCACGATGACATCTGTGCAGGTGGATTACGTCAACCTGGTGGTGCGATGTGAAGGCATTGCCACCGTGCCGCTGCTAATCAGCAATTACTCGGTGAACATCCAGGCGGTGACCGCCTCAACCATGCGCTTTCGCTGAAACATGCCACGTTGGATCAAATATATGCCTCTGATCGTGTTCGTTCTTGTCCTGTTATGCCTGTTCGCTTTCGCTCTATCCAGCACATGGGAGAGCGACCTGACGTATTACGGCGACTATGGTGATTATGGCATCCCGCTGCTCGGCGGCGACCCCCCGCCCCGGCGGGGTAACTGCGCCTGGGTGGGCACCGCCCAGCCCGACAACCCCTTCAGCGGCTGGCCGGTCAATTACCACCCCGGCGACTGGAACACGATCACATCCTGGTTTTGTGATCCGACCTACTTCAAGGGATACACGCACTGGGGAATCGATATCGGACGGCTGAACTGGAATGAAAGCATCTACAACAAGGAGGCCGTAGTGACTGCCGAGGACGTGGTGGTCATGCGCGCATCGTGCTGTAGCGGATTCAACAGCGGTATGGGCAACAACGTGATGGTACAGGCGCTGGATTGCGAAACAGTCGATGAGGCGCTCGTCGGGGAAGACCTGGATGGCAACGGCGTCATCGAGAAAGACGACATCGAGATTTGCGAAGAGACGGGTTGGTTTGCGATTTACATGCACCTGTTGGATGTCACCGTGGTCGCTGGCGATCGCCTGAAGCGCGGTGATGTCATTGGACACATTGACAATACCGGCAACTCGACCGGCGATCACCTGCACTATCAGATCAACGGGCCAAACGGCGCTATCGACCCAGCCCCCTCGATGGCAGGCAACTACGACGACGCCTTGCGCGACGAATGGAAGGGACAGCGATGACCTGGTTATTTGCCGTTGTACTGTTGTTCGCCGGTGGCCGTGACGCGCTCACCGTTCACCTGTCCGACAACCACGGCGATCCTCTCCCTGGAGTGAGCATCGCGCTGGAGCTCTATCACTTTAGTGGAGACCGCATCGAGGTCTCCGATCCGCTGATGTGCACCACCGACGCTGCCGGAGAATGCCGTTTCGTCTTGTCCCGCCCCCCGCGAGACGACGCCGGTTTCATTCGCGGGACGTTGACGGTCAGCGGCTATGGTCGGCGATCGGTGCTCTGGCCGGGCGGCTCATTCGATGTGTACCTCTGGCTCGATCCTCAGAGAGAGCACCTGGAAATCCCCGCTGAAGGAGCACCTTATGAAGGCCAGGAAAGCGTTCCCGCCTTGCCGCTCGTCCCCGCGCCGCGCCTGCGCTTAGCAGATGTACTCATTCCCCTGCTGGTTGTTGGTGTGCTGCTTTTCCTGGCGTTGAAGGATAAGTGGAAATGACAAAGAAATACATGCGTTGGTCTCTCTTGTTGCTTGCCCTGATCGTCGGGTTGTTTATCTGGCTGGCTTTGCCCCCTTCGGCGTTGGCCCAAGCCGACGATTGCCCGGTGGACTTGTGCATCGCCTGGCCGGAGGCCTTGTCAAAAATGTTCGCCGTCGCCCTGCAAAACGCCAAGCTGGACCTGATGAAAGCCATTGCATCTACCGTCTGGCTGATTGACCGCATGGTGCTGACCTTGTTCGATCTGCTCGTCCAGGGTGACCTCTGGCTGCGCCTGCAAGAAGGCATTCTCTCATCGCTGGAAGCATTCATGCCCGGTGTGTTGCAAGACCTGATCGGCGGCGCAGACGGTTTGTTGTACATTGCCCTGATGATCGCCGGGGTGATGATGACCATCCCCTTTGCCAACACCCGCCTGGTCAACCCCGGTCAGGCCATTCTCTGGGCCGCTATCGTGCTGACGCTCTTCGTTGGTGGATCCGCGGGTTACGACCTGATCGGGGCAGTTGAAGGCTTGCGAACGGACATCATGGAGCGCATCATTGGGGCAGGCGGCGATGCCGACGATGTCCACGTGATCGTCACAGGGCCGATGCAGGCTAGCAATGGCGATCTTGGCTTTGAGCCTTTGTTTGCGCTCCCCGAAGACTTCGAAAGCGAGTATTTCCTCCCGCCTCAGCAATACATCACCGTGCGGACGGTTTTCGTAGAGCTCCCACTGACGCACGCCGGAGTAGCCGATTTCCAGATGGAGACGGAAGCATCCTTGCAATCCCGTCGAGACCGGGCGATCCCCGGCGTGGTGCTGGCGTTGCTCTCCCTGGTTGGCGCTTACTCAGCTTGCATCTTTGCGTTGGTCTTTGCGCTCCTGATGACTGCCAGCCTGGGGCTGATTATCTTCCTCTTCGCTGCGCTACCGATGGGCTTGTTCGAGTTCGGGCGCACGGTGGTCGCCGGAATTTTCAACAAGTATTTGCAAATCGTCACGCTGTCCATCGGGGTGGCAATTTTCACCGGGATCGTTTCGTATGTTCTCAACACGATCCCGACAACGGCGAATACTGTCAGCGACGCTCTGGAATATGTGGCCTTGCTTATGCCGGTGATCGGCATTCAACACATGTTCCTGGGCTGGGCATGGCAGGCCATGATGAGCAGCCGGGAGATTTTCAGTCGCACGATGAGCGCTGTCTTTGCAACCGGGGGTCTGCGGCCCGGACTTCTCCGCCAAGGCGTCGCCACTACCATGCGCACGATGGGCATGGTCGCGCCCCTGGCTCTCCCCGGCGTCAGCGGCATCGCTGCCGGAGTAGCTTCCAACATACTGGCAGGCAGGTTGTTGCCGGACGCCCCTGCCCCGCCACGGGGTGATGTATTCGCTGAAATGCAGAAAAACTTCGGAGGTGGAGTATAGATGCGTAATCAGTTCATGCTGTTTTTATTCCTGTGTGCTCTGGCCTTTTCCATAGCCCCATCCGCGCGTGCAGAAGAGAGCGTGCGCCTTGAAGTTGCTGTTTATCTCGACATCAACGGCGACAAGATCATGAGCGACGGCGAAGGGATCGCCAATGTGACCGTGATTGTGGACGTGGACGGTCACCGCCAGGCAAAAAGCACCCAGAATGGTCAGGTAATCTTCTCCTTGCCTTATGCCAACATCCAGACGATTCACGTCGAAGTGCCCTACTTCGCGCTGGCGGATGAGGTCAAGCCCAAAGACAACCTGGCGCAAGTAGATTTTCGCTTGAAGTCCCCTGAGTTGCCGGTGTATTTGCCATGACGACACGCGAGATTTTCGAAAGTTATCTGGAATACCGCATTGATCGCGCCGGTGCGTTGACGCCGGGCAAGAAGGTCGCCCTGGTGGAACAATTGATCGAAGAAGCTCACCAGGGGCGTGTGCCGGTCAGCCGGGACAAGGTTGCCCAGCTTCCGGTCAACAGCCGCAGCGTTCAAGCGGTCCTCGCCGGTGAGCCCGTCTCCATGGGGCAGGCCCGAATGCGGGCTCGCTCGGAATTGTCCGGCGCCGCAGCACTCCTGGGGCGCGCACAAGGCCTCTCGACGGGGGCCAAGGTAGCGGTGATTGCCGGGATTTTCCTGTTCACCATTCTGCTGGGGATGTCGGTCTATGGGATCATCGGACGCCGGAACGCCCAGGCAGCAGTCACCCCCGCGCCAACGCCGGAGAGCACACCAGAAGGCA
>JAJRXO010000058.1 GCA_024276255.1 Chloroflexota bacterium
CGGGAAGACCTTGGGCCAGTATCCAGGCGCTTTCAATCAGGCTGCGGCAGAGGGACGGTAATAATGCTTCGGTCGTGTTTGTGATTTGCCCTATGTCTTCCATTCGTTTGAATTTGCCGAAGACACCTCGGTAAAATTGTTACTGGGAGAAGCCCAGTAGCAATCGATAATAGCCTATCAAAGTGGGACATGCGCTAAGCAAATAGGGTATGGGAAACAGAAGTTCACCCCGCAATCCACGCCTGGCGACAAACGCTAGTTTATCATTGCCAGCAAATTCAAGTAACTGTTTGTCGAGCAACCCAATATCCAGTGCCCCTACCTGGGCGAATAACGCCGGGAGTAAATAGTTCTTCTTGGCATTCTGCAATCTTTGATAGAATCCGATCTGTAAAGTTGGGATCAAGATGGGCAATTCATCCATTATAAAACCCAATATCTCATGCTAATGAATCTTCACGGAAAAGAATTCCATATCTCGCCAGACGCTCCCTGGCGATTTGGATATAGGTGGGCTGTAATTCGATGCCGATGAAAGAGCGGCCATTCAACGCTGCTACCAATCCTGTCGTTCCGGAACCAAAAAAGGGATCCAGCACAAAGTCTTCCGGACGGCTGCCAGCGAGAATACAGGGGAGGACTAGATTCTTTGGAAAGGTGGCGAAGTGGGCCTCTTTCGTCGGCTCGGTTGCCACTGTCCAAACGCTTCGCTTGTTTCGAAGTTCACCGTTATGGGCGGGTTCCATTATGGCATGATAATCGTAGTAATACTTTTCTGATTTCGTTAGTAAAAAGATCGTTTCATGAGCACGGGTTGGTCTATCCTTGACGCTTTCAGGGTGGGGATTAGGCTTGTGCCAGATGATCTCACTGCGAAGATACCATCCATCTTGCTGCAACGCGAAGGCCACTCGCCACGGTACGCCGATGAGGTCCTTGGGCTTGAGCCCCTTAGGTGTAGGGGCACGATATGACATGGCCCGGGCGGGATTCTTCTTGTTGGGTGCACGTCGTTTTCTGCCACCACTGGTGTAGCTGTCCCCAAGATTCAGCCACAATGTGCCATCCTCCTTCAGAACTCGTCGCAACTCTGAAAAAACACGCACCAGTTTCGTGATATAATCTTCCAGATTCTTTTCTGAACCGATCTGGCCCCTCAGTGCCATAATCACGTAGACCCCAATAAGGGGGTGAGGTTACTGCTGTCTGGATGATATTAGCGGGCAGCTGTTTGAGCGTTTGATAAGCATCGCCGAGATAGACGATGGACTTTTCGCCTGCAATGTTGGGGATCAATGGGGGCTGGGTGACAAGCGGATGACTTTTGTCCATTGTAAAATCGTAATAAAACATGCTCAGGTGGTACTATCGAGTCAGTACTTCTACCAAGATCAGCTATTGGGGAAATTGGTCAACCGGTTAATGATCACTCGGATGAACCCACTCGAGTAGTTGCCGTTCTTCTGGGAATCAATCATACCTAAAGTCCATCGGCTCGTCAAACAAGGTTGTAAAGGTAGGCCTCCGGCAGCCAGGTCAGTGATGCTGCAGTGCGGGCTCATATGGACTTAGAGGTACCGCTCTCTTTTCTTACTGGAGGAATTGCTTATCCTCTTTGGAAGGCACTGGTTGCTTGTATGTTCCACAACCGCTGGCTCGCGCATTTGCAGCGCATCCCCACGCCGCTAGCGGGCCGCAAACAGCGACAACACCACCCCCCCGGCTACCACGCTGGCGATCTGCCCGGCCGTGTTGGCGCCCATGGCGTGCATGAGCAGGAAGTTTTCAAAATCCTCATCCTGCGCTACCTTTTGCACCACCCGGGCGGCCATGGGGAAAGCACTGATGCCAGCTGCGCCGATCAGCGGATTCAGAGGCCCGTGCACGATCCAGCGCAGGAACTTGGCAAAGAGCAAGCCAGCGGCTGTGTCCAGGCCAAAGGCGAAAATGCCCAGGATCAGGATCAGCAGGGTTTCTTTGCGCAAAAAGGCGTCTGCCTGCATGGTTGCGCCGATCGCCAGGCCCAAAAACAGCGTCACCACATTGGCGATCTCGTTCGCTGAGGCGCCAACAAGCCGTTCCACCACGCCCGATTCCTTCATCAGGTTGCCCAGCATCAACATACCGATGAGGGGGATGGCCATGGGTACCAGCAACCCCACCACCACAGTGACCACAATCGGAAAGAGAATACGGGTGCGGCGGCTGACCGGATTCTCGCTGTAGGGCATGCGTATGCGGCGCTCTTTTTTGCTGATCAGCAGGCGCATGATGGGCGGCTGAATGATGGGTACCAGCGACATATAGCTGTAGGCCACCACAGCAATGGGCCCCAGCAGATGGGGGGCCAGGAGATTGCTCACATAAATGGACGTGGGGCCATCAATGGCGCCGATGATGCCAATGGATGCCGCTTCATTGATGTCGAAACCCAGCAATAGGGCCAGAAACAGCGTGCCGAAAATGCCAAACTGGCCGGCGGCTCCCAGCAAGAGCATGTGCGGCTGCTCCAGCAGGGGCCCGAAATCGGTCATGGCGCCGATACCCACGAAGATCAGTAACGGGAAGAGCTCGTTTCCCACACCGGCGTTGTAGAGCAACGTCAGCATGCCGCCATCGCCGACCAGCGGCGACAGGGGAAGATTGGCCAATAGCGCGCCGGCGCCAATGGGCAATAACAAGACCGGCTCGTATTCCTTGACGATGGCCAGGTAGATCAGCAGGCCGCCGACGCCCAGCATCAGCACCTGCCCCCACGACAGGCTGGCCAATCCCGAGAAGAGGATGCTCAACAAGTTCATGGATTCAACCTTCCCCGTAGCGCAGCAAGGGATCGTCGTAATTCACGTTCTGGCCAGGCTGAACGAATATCTCGGCCACCACGCCCGCCCGCGGCGAGCGGATGCGATTCTTCATCTTCATCGCCTCCAGCACCAGGAGCTGATCACCACGCTGCACCCTGGCGCCGGCGGTGACATTGACTTCCAGGATTACGCCCGGCATGGGCGCTCGCAGGGCAGTGGCTGTCGTGTCCGTGTCCGCAGGAGCGGCAGGAACGGGGGAAGCAGGGGCGGGAGTGGGAGCGCCGCCGGCGGTTTCACTGACGTCCGCTTCGGCCTGTACGTGCACTTCCAGCGTGCGGCCATCCACCCACACCTGAAGATGCTCGGCATCCTGTAATGCCTGCACGCCAATGCGATACGTCTTCTCGCCGATGTGTACGGTGTAGTGCTTCATGGCTGCTTACTCCTGCGCTGGGGGATGGTGTTGCGTAACTGCCGCGCCCGCCCCGTGATCAGCCAGGGAGAACGTGCGGCAGCAGAGGACGTGGCGACGGGTGTCTGCATCTCATAACGATAGCGGTGAATGGCGGCCATTATGGCGGCCAGGGTTTCGGAGGAGAGGCCTTCGGCTGAGGGGGGGTCGGGAGATGTGGCAGGCTGGGGCATCGTGTGCGACCGTGCGGAGAGACGGCGGTCGAGTCGCTGAAAAAGGGAGATCGTCAGCCACAGCAGGGCCAGGATCAAAAACACCAGGCCCATGCCGTAAACCATAAGTTGTAGTCCAAAAGTTAGATCGCTCGTCATGGTGGTTCTCTCACACCGGCATCAGTCCGTGTTTCTTGGGTGGATTTTGTTGCACTTTGCTGCGCAGAAAGGCAAGGGCCTTGATCAGCCGCGGTCGCGTGCTGCGGGGATCGATCACATCATCGACGAAGCCCAGCTCTGCCGCTACATAGGGATTGAAGAATGCCTCGCGGTATTTCTGCACGAACTCGGCTTCCAGGCTGGCGGGATCATCGGCGGCCGCCAGGTCTCGGCGGTGCAGAATGCGCACCGCCCCTTCGGCTCCCATGACCGCGATCTGCGCCGTGGGCCATGCCAGCGCCAGATCGCTGCGCATCTCCCGTGAGCTCATGGCAATATAGGCGCCCCCCATGGCTTTGCGCAGGATCACCGAGATCTTGGGCACGGTGGCCTCGACATAAGCATAGATGATCTTGGCGCCATGGCGTATCACGCCTCCATGCTCCTGATTGACGCCGGGTAGAAAGCCGGGGGTGTCGACAAAGGTGAGCAGGGGGATGTTGAAGGCGTCGCAAATGCGGATGAAGTGAGCGATTTTATCGCTGGCATCGATATCGAGCACGCCAGCCAGGAATGCTGGCTGGTTGGCCACGATACCAACCACGAAACCATCCATGCGCGCAAAGCCCACCACGGCATTACGGGCAAAATAGGGCTGCACTTCCAGAAAGCTGTGACGATCGACCACGGCCTCGATTACCTGCTTGATGTCATAGGCGGCGTCGTCGGCCTCGGGCACGACCTCCAGCAGGAACGATTCCTGACGATCGGGGGGATCGTTGGTCGTCAGGCGGGCCGGGTCTTCGCTGTTGTTGGCGGGCAGATAGCCGAGCAGGGTGCGCACGGTTTGCAGGGCCGCGCTTTCACTTTCAGCCAGGAAATGAGCCACGCCGCTCCGGGTGTTGTGGACCACGGCTCCGCCCAGATCGTCGGCGCTCACTTCCTCGCCGGTGACCGCCTGCACCACATCCGGGCCGGTGAGGAACATGGTGCTGGTATTCTTGACCATGATCACAAAATCGGTGAGGGCGGGGGCATAAACCGAGCCCCCCGCCGATGGCCCCATCATCACCGATACTTGGGGGATGACGCCGGAGGAGAGCACATTACGGCTGAACATGGCGCCATATCCGGCCAGCCCGCGAATGCCCTCCTGAATCCTGGCGCCGCCCGAATCCATCAGGCCGATGATGGGCACGCCGGTTTCCAGGGCCATATCCTGCAGGGTGACTATCTTGCGGGCATGCATCTCCGAAAAGGTGCCGCCGAGTACGGTGAAATCCTGCGCATACACAGCCACATCGTGGCCATCGATGGTGCCGAAACCGGTGACCACGCCATCGCCGGCAAAGCGTTTTTGCTGCATGCCAAATTCGCTGATCTGGTGCTTGACGAACATGCCCAGCTCCTGAAATGAGCCTTCATCCAGGAGGTATTGGATTCGCTCCCGCGCCGTCCATTTGCCCTGTTCATGCTGCCGCTTGACCCGCGCCTCGCCTCCGCCCTGCATAGCTTGTTGCTGTAGTCGTTGGAGTTTGGCAAGATGATGATCCGTCATTGGGCCACCTGGTTTATATTGAGAGAGAAGGATGGAGGGAATGGCCTCTATTGTACGCAATACGGGCGCCAAGCTCCAAAACACAGACCCTCTATTGTCGCCGTACATCGGTAGTCAGAAATATCCTTTGTCTTCCCGCACAAAACATTACACCGTGACTTCGGCCAGCTGCTTCACTATCTCTGTGGGTGAAAGCGATTCTGTCCACCGGGCCAGCAGCAAGATCTCCAGCGGTGATCCTTGCACCAGCCGGCATAGATGGGCAATGGCCTGAAGATCCTCGACCCCCGGCTGGATGTCGGGCTGCAGTTGCCGCATCTGCCACAAAAACAGGGCTACGCCGCCATAGCCAGGCAGCCGGTGGGATTCGGCAGTTGTGTGGGGCGGGAAGTGCAGGCCCTGCAGTCGAAACAGGTGCTCACCGGCCACGCCCAGCTGTCTGCGGGAGGTGGCCAGGATCTTGACATACGGCGCCGAGGTCATGATTTCGCCGATCATCGCCTCCAGCTGTCCTCGATGTGAAATGCGTCCATTGAGCAGGCCCTCGCAACCATCCAGTATCAGGAGCGCCTGCCTGGGTCGCAGATACGTTAATAACTGGTCGCAGGGGTTCTGTCCGGCGACAAGGCGCAGGCCCACTGCGCGGGCAACCGCCGGCACAAAGACAACCCTTGTCCGCAGGTGCCGCAGCGAGACCAGGAAGCTCTCCTGCCGCACATGGCCGGCCGCGAATATGGTGCCGATTTCCTGTGCCAGCCGTGTCTTGCCCATGCCCTCTGCCCCGACGATGGTCAGCAATCGACAATCAGGCTCCAGCAGGGTGTCGAGCAATTCTGTAAGCTCGCGTTGTCGACCCAGCAGGGGAGGAGGGGAAGGCAACAAAGGCGGGGGGGCTCTGTTGGCCAGAGCATTGCCTGCGAAGCTTCGGCGAATATGCTGATACAGGGCAATCGTGTCTTCATGCATGGGCAGGCCCAATTCTTGACGCATGCGCCGGCTAAAAGACTGAAAGCGTTGCTCGGCGGCGGCGGGTTGATTGTTCAGCACCAATGCCCTCATCAACAAACAGAGGGTCTCTTCATCATAGGGTTCGAGGTCAAGTAGCTGTTCGCTGTAGGTAATGGCCCGGGAATAATCGCCCTGACTCAGGTATATACGAGCCAGGGTAGAAAGCATCTGCAATGCGTCCAGACGCAACCGCTCCCGTTGTAAGGTTACCCATTCTTCGAAGACCGGCGCCCGATGCACCCGGAATCCTGCCAGGAATTCTCCGCGATACAGCCCCACGGCTGTTGTTATCGCGGCGACCGCCTCGGGTGTCGTCGTCCATAGCGGGTTCATGCGCAAGTGGGTCAGCGGTTGTTCGAAAAGTTCGACATCGAGCAAATAGGGGGACGCGTGATTGAAGGCAACGGTGTCGCGCCTGATCACGAGGTGGTCTTCTACCTGGGACCGCAAATCAGCCAGCACCTTGCGCAAGCCCGCCCGTGCATTCTCCTCAGTGCACTCACTCCATAAAAGATTGGCCAACAGCGTGCGCGGTTGTGCGCCCTGCGTTATGCTCAGGTAATAAAGCAGGGCTTGGGATTTGCGTAGGGTAAATCGCGGCGAAGTTGCCCCGTCGATTTGCAGTTCGGGTGTTCCCAGTAGGTTGATTTGCAGATGTCCAGCCATAAGGAGTCCTTCGTCAGGCTACGGGCCGGAATACGAAAGGGTTTCGAGAGGTTGACTCAAGGTATCCGTTTATGACTTCCCTTTTGTTCAGGCCCTGCCAGAGTGAGCTCGGGTTCTGTGGCCGCTTCGCACCGGGATCGACCTGATGAAAGGATGACGCAGTCGGTAAGGGTAAAAAGGAAACTCAATTTGAGACGGCTACCTATTGTAAGGTGACGGATCACACGATGATCAGTTACGCAAGTTGATGTTGTGTTTTCATTATACCATATTGTTGGTACGCTTTTTGTACGGCAAGTGTGTTATTGTTGGGCGTGGCTATGGTTTTTCAAAGGTATCGTGCAATCATGAATCAAATCACGATTTCGGATTCTCTATCCCGACGCCGGTCTTTCTGGCTGCGGTGTTGGCAGATACTAGATGAAAATGCTAACCATTCTGCTGGTTGGTGGTTCAGCCTGGAAGATCCCCAGTCAGGAGAAAAGGTTGGATTTACGGACATTCGAAGCGTAACGGAATTCCTGGCGCGTGAATTGGGCATCGAAGACCACGAGCAAAACGAACCCTGATTCGACCTGATTAGCCATTCATCAGACACCAGTGATCGCTCATGTCATGTTGGTCGTAATCGATAAAACAGGAGACTCCTGGTGAGACACTATCACTGGTCGGCATCACCAAGGATTACCTTGGGAATGCTGTCCACAATCATCGTTATCCTGGCCTATATTGCACCCTCGCTTGCCCTAGGACGCGGGCCCGAGCAGGCTGTTACAGGTCGCCCGGCGTCCGCTGCGGGCGCGGCC
>JAJRXO010000059.1 GCA_024276255.1 Chloroflexota bacterium
GCGTCGTAGTCGAACACGTCGCCGCCAAAGGCAAAGGTCCAGCTGGCGAAGCGACTGGCGTCGATGCTGAGCTCGTAGCCCATGCTGCCCTCACCCATGGCCTTGCTGAACGGTTGCTGCGTGGCCTTGCAGGCGATTTCCTTGAACTCGGCCGGTGTGCTCGGCGGGGCATCGTAGCCCAGCTCCTTCAGCCAGTCGGCGTTGTAGTACATCACTTCCATCGAACGGTTGGGCGGAATGCCCAAACGCGCGCCACCGAAGGTGGGGAAGATGTCTGCATTCCAGAAGCCGGGGAAGAAGTCTTTCTGCGTGGCCTCATCCATACCCCATTTGGGGCTATCAACCAGGCTGCGCATGTCGAGCAATGCGTCGCCCAACTGGTACGTGGCTGCCTGATTCTGGTAGGCGACCACGATATCGGGGGCGTCGGGGGTGTTCATCACACCCAGCATCTTGTTGAAGATGTCGCCGTAACCACCCTGATATTCGGCCTCGACCGTGATGCCCCATTCGTTGGTGTCGTTGAAGGCCTGTACGATCTCTTCCAGGGCCTCGCCGCGGGCGCGACTGTGCTGATGCCAGAAGGAAATGGTCTGGCCGCTGGGATCGACGTCCTTCCACTCATCCACGATCTCAGGTGTGGGCGTGGGTTCAGGCGTGGGCGTGGGCGCCACGGGTATCATCTCCATCTGCTCGGCCAGGTTCTGGTTGGCATTGGAGGTGAGATCGGAGAGGGTGGCTTGCACGTCGGCGCCATCGACAATGGCCGCCATGGATTCGCCCACCATGTCACGTACGAAGTCGTATCCAGGCACCGGCGGCTCGGTCTTGCCGTATTTCAGCAGATCCCAGGCCGTCTTGTATGCCGGATTTTCGTTGAAGTAGTCGGCCATGTTCTCGGCGACGCTGGCGCGCACCGGGAAGTAGTTGCTGACCTTGGCCCACTTGGCCTGTATCTCGGGGCTGGTGTAGTACTTGAGGAACAGCCAGGCCGCCAGTTCGCGCTCGGGCGTGGTCTTGGAGATGCTCACGGAGGCGCCATAGATGTTCTGCACCGGATCGGCCGTGGTGTGCGGCAGGGCGGCGACGCTCCAGCTGAAGCCTGCGCCCTCATCCACTGCGCTGCGGTAGTACGGCAGACCCGAGCTGGAGCCCACCGTGAACAGCAGCTTGCCGGCGCCAAAGTCGGACTGGTCGCCGTAGCGCTCGGCCACCAACGTGGCGCAACCACTATCGAACAAGTCCTGCAGGAAGCTCATGGCTGCAACGGCGGCATCGTTGTCGTAGGAATATTTGCCGTTGTTATAGTCAAACACATCGCCGCCAAAGGCGAAGGTCCAGCTGGCGAAACGGCTGGCGTCGATGCTGAGCTCGTAGCCCATGCTGCCCTCGCCGGTCGCCTTGCTGAACGGTTGTTGCGTGGCCTTGCAGGCCATTTCCTTGAATTCGGCCGGCGTGGTCGGTGGGGCATCGTAGCCCAACTCCTTCAACCAGTCGGCATTGTAGTACATCACTTCCATCGAGCGGTTGGGCGGGATGCCCAGACGCGCGCCACCGAAGGTGGGGAAGATGTCCGCATTCCAGAACCCGGGGAAGAAGTCTTTCTGCGTGGCTTCGTCCATACCCCATTTGGGGCTGTCCACCAGGCTGCGCATGTCGAGCAGTGCGTCGCCCAGCTGGTACGTAGCTGCCTGGTTCTGGTAGGCGACCACGATATCGGGGGCGTCGGGGGTGTTCATCACACCCAGCATCTTGTTGAAGATGTCGCCGTAACCGCCCTGGTATTCGGCCTCGACCGTGATGCCCCATTCGTTGGTGTCGTTGAAGGCCTGTACGATCTCTTCCAGGGCCTCGCCGCGGGCGCGACTGTGCTGATGCCAGAAGGTGATGGTCTGGCCGCTGGGGTCAACGTCAGCCCAGGGATCGGTGGGTTCGGGGGCTTTGGTGGGTTCGGCCGGGGCTGGCGCTTTGGTAGGCGCGGCGGCAGCCGGGGCTTTGGTGGGTTCGGGGGCTTTGGTGGGTTCAGCTTCCTTGCTCTTGCCGCAGGCGCTAAGCACCAAGGCGGTGACAATAAGCATGGAGAGAAGGAGGAACCAGACTTTACGATTTTTCATGGCAGTTTCTTCTCCTTAGAGTTGGGATCAGGATAAAAGATGGGGTAGGTACTTCCGGTTTAACGGTGTGTCGGTTTGGTGTACAGACCTCCTGTGAATGAAAGGGAATAAAGTAAAATATGCATGTAAGGCGAGCAACGAAGTAGACTTTAGCCTTTCAAGCCTGTGGTGGCAATACCTTCCGTGAATTGTTTTTGGGTGAGGAAATAGAGGATGAGGATGGGCACAATGGTGATCACAGCACCAGCCATCAACAGCTGGGTTTCAGGTCCGGCCTCGGTGACAAAGGTCCACAGGCCCACCGACAGGGGACGCCAGGTATCTTTGGTAGTCACCAGCAGGGGCCATAAAAACGCGTTCCAGGAACCGATAAACGAGAAGATGAACACAGTGACAATGGGCGCCTTGCTAATAGGCAGCACGACCCGTAAGAGGAAACGCAGATGACCTGCCCCGTCCAGCCGGGCGGCGTCCCATAATTCATTGGGGATGGTGATAAAGAACTGCCGCAGCAGGAAAATACTGAACACGCTGCCCCAGAAAGGGATGGTCAATGCCTGCAGGGTGTTCAGCCAGGTGCCCCCGGGCAGGGGGATGATCTGGCCGCGAATGAGCAGGAAGTTAGGGATCATGATCACGGATTCCGGGATCATCATACTGGAGAGCAGAATTGTAAAAATGATGCCTCGACCAAAAAACTTGATGCGGGCAAAGGCATAGCCGGCCAGAATGGAAACGGCCAGCTGACCGGAAACCGTCACTGCGGTGATGATGATGCTGTTCAGGAAGTACTTGGCGAACTTGGCTTCTGTCCAGGCCTCGACGTAATTGCTGAATTGGGGGACATCGGGCAGCCATTGCTTGTTGATGGTCTCGCCCAGGGTCATGAGAGAGGTGGAGAGCATCCAGAAGAAGGGCACGATGGCGAATATCATGCCGGAAAGGAGGATCACATAGATGATGATGCGTCCCACATCGATGTAGCGGGGTTGAGGGGCAGACTGGGTGAGACTAGCCATAGAATACTTTCTCCCCAAAAACCTTGTTCTGGGCCAGGGTCAGCACCA
This sequence comes from Chloroflexota bacterium, assembly GCA_024276255.1. Classification (GTDB taxonomy): domain Bacteria; phylum Chloroflexota; class Anaerolineae; order J102; family J102; genus JAADGC01. Next base: position 3,182 of record JAJRXO010000059.1, read on the forward strand.
GGATAATAATGAAGAGGATGATGGCCTGCGCCGTAGCATAACCAAACTGATTTGCTTTATAAAATGTATCAAAAATCACCAGGCTGGTGGTATCTACCGTGCCCAGGGCAGCGGGACTGCGCATCACATAAAGATGGTTGAAAGCTTTGAAGGTGCCGATGAAGGCGATGAGGGCCAGATAGAAGGTGACAGGCGAGAGCAAGGGCAGGGTGATGTAGCGGAAGGATTGCCAGCGATTGGCGCCATCAATCTGGGCTGCCTCGTACAGATCGTTGGAAATGGAACCCAGGCCAGCCAGGAAGATGACCGTGTTGTACCCCACATAGGTCCAGATTCCAAAGAAGATGACGGCCACCAGGGCCATACTGGGCCCGGCCTTCAATCCTTCGAGATGAGTGCCGAACATGACATTGAGAAAGGGCTTGGGCTCGAACAGCCAGCGCTGAGGTTCCACGCCGAGCCATCCCAGGAACTGATTGGCCAGGGAGGTTTCACGGGGATTGAATATCGTGCGAAAGACCACGGCAGCCGCCACCGCCGGGGTGATGTAGGGCAGGAAGTACAACATGCGGAAAAACTCCTGTCCCCGCACCTTTTGATACAACAGATACGCCAGAACCAGCGCCAGGCCGATCTCGGCCGGCACGGTGCCCGTGGCATAAAACACCGTGATGGGCAACGCGGTCAGGAAATTGTCATCACCGGTCGCGAGCATTCGTTCCCAGCCCGTCATGATGCCCCAGGCGGCGCCGATGAGGGCAATGGCAGAGACCATGCCGACGACCAGTTTACCGGTATGGAATGATCTTGCGGCCTTGTTCCACACCCACCAGGCCAGCGCCAAAAGCGCAAAGCCAAGTACAAAAACCGCAACTCCCTGCAAGTCACCCAGTGCTTTTACATAGTTTCCCAATCTGATAAACGGACCTTTTCGCACCCGCCACCTGAAAGTGCTCATATAAATTGCGTAAAAAATCGGGAACAACCCGAAAACCGTAATTACAACCATGGCGGGGGCAATAAACAGGTAGCCTGTCAGTTGCTCCTGGATATCCATCCAACGCCAGCGCCGTTTGCGATAGGCTGATGTAGCAGTGGACGTAGATGTTGTCAACGTTCGTCTCCTTGTGACTTAATGGGAGGCACGTTTATAGAGATTGTGCAGACTAAACCGTCTTCGGTTGTCTGCGCCTTAGTGTAGAGGACGCGATGCGAACTGTCAAGCTGGCAGGTTCCTCGACGCGTTCACAACACAGTGATTTTTCCGTAATGTGAACGAACGATGCGATTGTAATAACACCGATAATGCTGAATAGCCGCGGGTAAATGGGCCAAAATATCACCGGCAATCACACCTTCCGGCCCCAATTCGGCAGCGGCCAGATCACCGGCCAGCCCATGCAGGAACACACCCGTATGCACGGCCGTGCCGAAATCGAAATGTGCGGCCGCAAACATGGCGGTAATCGTACCCGTGAGCACGTCACCGCTGCCGGCCGTGGCCATACCGGCATTGCCGCTGAGATTGATGAAGATGCGGCCATCAGGACGGCCGATCAGCGTATGCGCCCCCTTGAGCACAATGAACACCGGCCATCTTGCCAGGCCCTGACGCAATGTATTCAGCCGATCGGCATTGACCTGCGCTGTCGACA
>JAJRXO010000060.1 GCA_024276255.1 Chloroflexota bacterium
CGCTGTCGCTCCACACATAATAATCGCTGTAGGGCTCTTCCCGGCGCCGCGAGGCCTGAAACCAGGGATGCTGATCGGATGTGTGATTCATGATCAGATCGGCGATCACGCGGATGCCGCGAGCATGGGCCTCTGTGATCAATTCCCGAAACTCATCGACCGTGCCGTAATCGGGATGGATGCCGTAATAATCAGCCACATCATAACCGTCATCCACCAGGGGAGAGGGATAGATGGGCAGCAGCCAGATGCAGTCGATCCCCAGATCGGCCAGATAGTCGATCTGATTGATCAGGCCGCGCAAGTCGCCATGACCATCGCCATTGCCGTCCTTAAAGGCGCGTACATACAGTTCATAAAAAACGGCGTTCTGGTACCAAAGAGGTTGTGCAGGCATGGTGGAGTCCTTCAATTTGAATCAGGTGCAGAAGCGTGATCGCGGTGGCGATGGTTGATCTGGGGAATCCGGTAGGCCTGTGCCCGGAACACAGTGCCCCGCAACAGTTTTTCCAGCGCCGGATCGTCGATATTGAATTGTCGGCGATCGACAAGGTAGGCGGCGAGGCCGGCAGCAAGATAGCTGTTGGCATTCTGGCGGGCGTCTGGGTGTTGACCGTAGCCGGCTGCAAAGCCCCGTTGCACTGCCCGGGCAAAGGTGGCGGCATCTTTCAGCAACGATTGCGGCTGATCCCACTGCAAGAGTCGGCAGAGCAGTTGGCCGACCGGGAATAAAAAGTGGATGGGATCATCCAGGCTCAGGGCCAGGTTGATGTAAGCCACACCCATCAGGGATGTGTGGCGGCGCAGGATCGGTCCGGGCTCATAGCCGTGTTGCTGTGGGTTAATGATAATGTGGCCGTAAGGTTGCTGCAACCAGTGCCGCCGCAAGGGCGCAGGCAGGGGGGCCAGCAGGTTCTGCAGGTGACGGATGGCTGCCATTGGGCTGGGGAAGCGGCCGCGCAGCCGGGGCCCGGAGCGAGTCAGAAGCTCGGGCGTGGTGTGCAGGCGGGGAAGCAAAGAAGGTGATTCCATACACGGCCGCGTTACTGCTGCTTATAAACGGCGCCCACGCTCCGTCCCTGGTGAATGCGATAGATCGTTTCGCCGATCAGGGGGGCGATTTTGATCTGCACCAGTTTCTGGCCCAGTTGTTTCTGGTGCGCTTCCGACACGGGCAGGCTATCGGTGACGATGACACGATCGATGGGCGCTTCTGCCAGCCGCGTACAGGCCGGTTCCGAAAACACGGCATGGGTGGCAAAGGCAGCCACCCGGGCCGCCCCGCTTTCTTTGAGGAACACGGCTGCCATACTGATGGTGCCGGCGGTGTCGATTTCATCATCGATCAACAGGCAGGTGCGGCCGTTCACCTCGCCGATGACATTGTACATTTTCGTCTGATCTCCGTCGGGAGAGCGCCGCTTTTCAATGATCGCCAGGGGCACATTCAGCGCTTCGGCCAGATTGCGCGCCCGCCGTACCCCCCCGATGTCGGGTGACACCACCGTCGCCTGCTCGCTCAGATCACTTTTCCTGATGTAGTCGACAAAAAGATGCCGGGCGGTCAGTTCGTCGGTGGGGATCGTAAAAAAGCCCTGGATCTGGCCGGCGTGCAGATCGATGGTGAGGAAACGGTCGGCGCCCGCGGTCGTGATCATATCCGCCAGCAGGCGGGCCGTGATCGGCGCCCGCGGTTGATCTTTCTTGTCGGTGCGCCCATACGCGAAATAGGGCACCACCGCCGTGATCCGTCCGGCGCTGTCACGGCGCAGGGCGTCGATGAGAATCAGTAATTCCATGATTATATCGTTGACTGGTCGCCCGAAAGGCTGGATCACAAACACGTCTTTGCCGCGCACGCTTTTCTGCAGGCGCACAAAGATATTCTCGTTGGGGAACTTGCGGATATAGACAGGCGTGGTGACCAGTCGCAGGTGCTCGCAAATGGCTTCTGCCAAACCGGGATGACATGTACCGGAAACAACAGCCAGATCGCCATAAAGTCCAATGGACAAAAGAGCCTCCTTTTCAGTGAACTGTCAGGAAAATCATGATATCAACGATCAATTAATTGAAGCGTGGGGATCATAGGTCGAGGGGCCATGCTCCGGATCAGGGCCGGGCATTGGTCGGCCAGCGCCCTTGTAGCGCCGCTTCCACGCACTGATCGAGATCGCCAAAGCGCATGCCCACGCCGCTGTGCATGGGGGCGTAGCAGGCCATCTTGCCGGCATTGGTGGCCATGCGGCGAATGCCCAGGCTGCGCATGGGGGCGACCACGGCGCAGGTATCCGCCACCACCTCGCCTCCGGCCTCCTGGATCATCTGCACCCAGCCGGCCTCTGCCGCCCGTTGACGGGTGATGCGGGCTGTGGTGATCCACAGGCGAGTGCGCACGCGCTGGCCTTGCAGGCGTTGAGCGATGCGCTGGATCTCACTCAACGAGGCGTGGGGGCAGCCAATGGTCACGAGATCGATTTCCCTCATATCGGGATCCGCATCCATGATCGCGTAGGCGGGGTGCAGGCTGTCGATGACGACGCGCTGGGCATGGGGGAGCAGCAGGGCTTCGCCGAGCTCTCTGGCTTCGGGCGTGTAGCCGGCGATATGATACAGGGCCACGGCGCCATAGGCCGCCAGACCCGCTCCCAGTGTTTTCAGGCGATCGCCGGCCTCGCCGCCCTGCGTGATGTCGGCGGGCAGGGGGGGCAGCCAATCCGCCAGATCGGCAAAATAGGGCACGCCATCGCCGACTCGCTTGCCCACAATGTAGCTCAGGGCGCCAAAATCGGCGATGCTGCGTACTGGACAACGTATTTCGATCACGTGAGTAGCCCGGCGATTCTCCGGCTGGTGCAGGCCGTAGCGGGCAGTGCGACCAGCAATGGCAGCGGCCAGAGCGCTGGGCCCGCCCTCGCGATTGGTGTAAGCCCCCACTACGGAATTGGCCCACACGACCGCGCTTGATTCCGCCCACGCCAGGTGCTGCCCCCGGCGGGGAGCAAAGTCGGGGAACAAATACGGCGTGCACGACATGGTTGTCTGCACGCCCATCTGCGCAAACGCGGCCACTGCCGCCAGCTGCGGTTCGGCAAAATCCGCGGCAAAGCCCATCTCCTGCCAGCGCTGCAACTCCATACCGGCCGGATTCAGCGTCGTGGGCACGCGCACGCGGGCGCCTTCCTGCGCCCAGTTGTGTAGAAAGCGCACGCCGGCATCGCCCAGATTTTTATAACTCACCCCCGCGATCTGCACGTGGCTGACAGGGATGAGATCCGGAGCACCGTAAATCCGTCCCAACGTGACCACGATTTCCATGGCCCGCTGTATTCCCGGCCCTTCGGCGCCGGCCAGGAGTCGTTTTTCTTCGGTGCTCAGTTGCAGGGTCGTTGCCATGAACGGCTTTTTACCTCATTTCGAATGATTGCAATCAGAAGGGGCCAGATTAATCACGGTTGCGGTTGATGATATGATCGAGCCCCAGGAAAATGGCCACGGCCAGGATGCCGAAGAGCAGCAGCAATTGCCCAAAATCGGCCCGTACCCATACGATGACGCGCAGGCGCGACCAGATGAGCCAGAAAGCGATCAATACGGCAACGGTCAGCAGCAACGAGCGGGAACGTGATTTCATGAAGATGCTCCGGAACAGGGAGAATAGGGTCAGACGCGATGAATTTTGATGAGATCGGTTGTGCCAGGGCTGCTGCTGGCCGATCCGGCAGTCACGATCACCAGATCACCGGCCTGCACCAGCCCTTGTTCGCGGGCCACCGCCACCGAATCCTCGATCACCACGTCGGTGGTTTGCCGTCGCGGGGAATACAGGGGGATGATGCCCCACAGCAGGTTGAGCTGACGCTGGATATGCGGCCGGGGTGTAACTGCAATGATGGGAAGGTGCGGCCGGTAGCGGGCCACCTGGCGAGCGGTGTAGCCCGAGGCCGTGGGCGCAATGATTGCCCTGGCATTGAGGTGCATGGCCAGATCGCTGGCCGCGTGGGCGATGGCCTGCGCGGCATCCTGGATATGCTGGCGGTCATGCTCGGTGTTAGCGGGGGCTGCTGCTTCGGCGCGACGGATGATACGATCCATGACTTCGATCGTGGCCAGGGGGTATTTACCGATAGCGGTTTCACCTGAAAGCATCACCGCATCCGTGCCGTCGAGCACGGCATTGGCGACATCGCTGGCTTCGGCCCGCGTGGGTCGCGGGTTACGGATCATCGAATCCAGCATCTGGGTGGCGGTGATGACGGGCTTTCCCGCATGATTGCACAGGCGAATGATGCGTTTCTGGATCATGGGCACATCTTCCGGGGGTAGTTCGATGCCCAGGTCTCCGCGCGCCACCATGATGCCATCACTGGCTGCGATGATGGCCTCGATGTTGGCCACGGCTTCGGGTTTTTCGATCTTGGCGATCACCTGCGGCCGGTCTGACGTCCCGGCCTGCCCGGCAATCAACGCATGCAGCTGCTGGATCTCGCTGGCGCTACGCACAAACGAAAGCGCAATCCAATCCACGCCTTGCACCATGGCGAAGGCCAGATCGTCGCGGTCTTTGTCGGTAATGGCCGAGATGGTGCTGTCGGCTCGGGGCAGATTGATGCCCTTGTACGAGAGTAAAACGCCGCCGACGAGTACGCGGGCGCGGATGCGATCTTCTGTGGTGCTCAACACCTCTACTTCCATCAGGCCATCATCCAGCAACATACGGTCGCCGGCATGCACCAGTCGGGGAAGGTCGGCGTACTGGCAGGGGATCTCACCGGGCCGGGGTTGACGGCTGGCAAAGACAACCTCGGCTCCGGGCGTGAGTTGTATGCCATTGGCAGGCAGGGCACCAACCCGCAACTTGGGGCCCTGCAGGTCTGCCAGGATGGCCACGGGCCGGGCGGTTTCATCGGCCAGCTGGCGCAGGCTGTGGATGATCCGGGCATGGCTTTCGTGGTCGCCATGCGAGAAATTGATGCGCGCCACGTCCATGCCGGCAGCGATCATCTGGCGCAGGAGGGCCGGGTTTTGGCTGGCAGGGCCGATGGTGCAAACGATCTTGGTGTAACGCATGGATTAGGCGGTGTGAGGTGCAGGCAGGGATGAGGAATCAGGATGGCTCAGGAACTCGCCGAAATAAGGGATTCTACTCATTTGAAGTCGCTTTGTTGTTGGCATTTCCGGCGGGCGATGCCGGGGAATCGTCCTCTTTTTTGGGCAGCCCCACGATGATGTCCCGGCCGGCCAGCCAGCGGGCGATGTGCAAACGTAGGATTTTGATCATGCGTTTGAGTTTGTTATCGCTGTACACGCTGCCAAAGGTGGAAACAGCAGCCTCTTCGTCGAGATCCAGGGCAAACTGGGCTCGCAGTTCCTCGCGGTGATGGCAGATCCACAGGTAGAGATCGGCCACAGTACGATGGGGAAATTCTTTAAGCAGGCCGGATTCCACGATTTCGGTGGCCAGGGGGCAG
>JAJRXO010000061.1 GCA_024276255.1 Chloroflexota bacterium
GGGCCGCCGGAGTTGCCGGGATTGATGGCAGCGTCGGTCTGGATGACCTCAGGCAGGGTGTAGCGGCCGCCGGTGGCCTCACCCACGGGAAAACTGCGGCCCAGGGCGCTGACGATGCCGGTGGTCATCGTGCTCTCCAGACCAAAGGGGGCGCCGATGGCGATCACGGTGTAGCCCACGCGCAGGCTATCGGCCGGGGCCAGCGGCAGCGGCCGCAGATCCACGCCCGCAGGCGGGTCCACCTTGATCACAGCCAGATCAGACTGGGGATCGGTGGCAACCACCTCACCCTTGGCCCACAGGCCGTTATGGAAGGTGACGATTATATCCTGGGCGCCATCCACCACATGGTTGTTGGTGACGATGTGCCCCTGATCGTCAAACACCCAGCCGCTACCCTCACCCCGTACCGGGGCCTGATCCTGCGGGGTGTTGGGAAAGCCGGGGAAGTTGAAGGGGAACTGGAAAGAGGGAGGCTGCGTCGCATCTGGCGCCAGCGTGACCTTGATGTTGACCACCGAGGGCAGCACCCGGTCGTACAGATCAGCCAATGATTCCTGATCGATGGCTACCTCGGTGGGCAGCGTAGTCGATGTGGTGGCCGGGGCCACGACGGGCGCCGGGGTAGGCGACGCGGTCTGGGCGGTCACCGAAAGGGCCGAGTTCAGCGGCGCCGCGCAACCGGCAAGCACCGCCAGAGTCAATATCACAACAATACCAACCAGCAGAGTTTTTGAGGACAATGTTTTAAGTGCCGTCATTTTTTTTGCTCCAATGAAAAGATGATACGCTGTGGGAGGGGTGCTCCCACAGCGTGAAAGTGTGCTTATGCGTAGGCGGGCTCGGGGCCTGCCGGCTCGCTGACAACAAATGTTAGTTCGTCGCCGCTGCGGTCCACGACCACATGATCGCCGTCCCGCACATCGCCCTGCAAGATCTTCAGGGCCAGCGGGTCCTGCACCAGACGTTGCAGCATGCGCTTGAGCGGGCGGGCGCCATAGGCCGGATCGTATCCCTCGGCGATGATCAGGTCTTTGGCCGCATCGGTGAGTGCAATCGTAATGTGGCGATCGGCCAGCAACCGGCGCAGGTAGCCCAACTGTATCTCGATGATGGCCTTGAGATCCTCACGGCTGAGGGCGTGGAAGATGACGATCTCGTCCACGCGGTTGAGGAATTCGGGCCGGAACTGCGCCCGGATGGCCTCCATCACCCGGCGTTCTACCTCGGCCGCATCGCCTGCCACCTCGAGGATATACTGACTGCCCACGTTGCTGGTCATGATGATGACCGTATTGCGGAAATCGACCGTGCGGCCATGGCCATCGGTCAGGCGACCATCGTCCAGCACTTGCAGCAGCACGTTGAAGACCTCGGGATGAGCTTTTTCGATCTCATCGAAGAGGACGACGCTATAAGGCCGACGCCGTACAGCCTCGGTCAACTGGCCACCCTCTTCGTAGCCCACGTAGCCGGGCGGAGCACCGATGAGACGGGCCACGGTGTGCCGCTCCTGGTATTCACTCATATCGATGCGCACCATGTTGTGCTCATCATCGAAGAGGAATTCGGCCAGGGCCCGGGCCAGTTCGGTCTTGCCCACGCCGGTAGGCCCCAGGAAGATGAAGGAGCCAATGGGGCGGTTGGGATCTTGCAAGCCGGCCCGGGCGCGGCGCACCGCCGCCGAAACCACGCGCACTGCCTCATCCTGTCCCACAACACGCTGGTGCAGTCGTTCTTCCATACGTAACAGCTTCTGCACTTCGCCTTCCAGCAGCTTGCTCACGGGGATGCCGGTCCAGTTGGCCACGATTTCGGCTATCTCCTCGTCATCCACTTCTTCCTTGAGCAAGGCGCCTTCGGCCTGCAATTCGTGCAAACGGCTTTCGGCCTGCTGCAGTTCGTTTTCAAGCTGACTGAGCTGGCCGTATTTCAGCTCGGCCGCCCGTTGCAGATCGTAATTGCGTTCGGCTTCCTCGATCTGGATGCGCAGTTGATCGATGCGTTCTTTGATCTGGCGCACCTGGCTGATGGCCTCTTGCTCGGTTTGCCAGCGGGCGGTGAGGCGAGCGCTTTCGGCTTTGAGTTCGGCCAATTCCTGCTCCAGGGCCCGCAGGCGTTCCTTGCTGGCCTTGTCTTTCTCCTTTTTCAGGGCCTCGCGTTCGATCTCCAGCTGCATGAGGTGACGATCGATCTCGTCCAACTCCTGCGGCTTCGAGTCGATCTGCATGCGCAGGCGGCTGGCAGCCTCGTCGATGAGGTCGATGGCTTTATCGGGCAGGAACCGATCGGTGATATAACGATGGCTGAGGGTGGCGGCGGCGATCACGGCCGAGTCGGTGATACGCACGCCATGATGCACCTCGTAGCGTTCTTTCAGCCCGCGCAGGATGCTGATGGTATCCTCGACGCTAGGTTCATCGACGAACACCGGCTGGAAGCGGCGTTCGAGGGCCGCGTCTTTCTCGATATGCTGGCGATATTCGTCCAGGGTGGTGGCGCCGATGGCATGCAGTTCACCGCGGGCCAGCATGGGCTTGAGCATGTTGCTGGCGTCCATGGCGCCCTCGGCCTTGCCCGCGCCCACCAGGGTGTGCATTTCATCGATGAAGAGGATGATCTGGCCCTCGGCAGCCGTGATCTCCTTGAGCACGGCCTTCAGACGCTCTTCAAACTCACCCCGATACTTGGCTCCGGCCACCAACGCTCCCAGATCGAGGGCGACCACCCGTTTTTCCTTGAGCGTGGTGGGCACATCGCCCTTGACGATGCGCTGGGCCAGGCCCTCGACAATGGCGGTCTTGCCCACGCCCGGTTCGCCAATCAGCACGGGGTTGTTCTTGGTGCGGCGGCTGAGGATCTGGATCACGCGACGGATCTCCTCGTCGCGGCCGATGACAGGATCGAGTTTACCCTTGCGGGCCTCTTCCGTCAGATCCCGGCCATATTTGCTCAGGGCCTCGTACTGGGCCTCGGGATTGGGGCTGGTCACACGCTGGCTGCCGCGAATGCCGGCCAGCGCCTGTACGATGGCATTGTAATCGACGCCGAGGCCGCTCAACATGTCCCGCACGCTGGCCGGGGCCTTGGGCGATGCCATGGCCATGAGGATGTGTTCTGTGGAGGTATAATCATCGTGCATGCTCTGGGCGATGGCCTCAGCCTCCTCGAGTATGCGGGCGGTCTCGCGGCTCATGCCCACCTGCACACTGGCGCCGGTGGCGCGGGGCTTGCGCCCCAGGGCCTGCTGCACCTGTTGTAGCACCAGGCCGGGGTCGGCACCAATGCGTTGCAGCACCGACGGCACCACGCCGCCCTCCTGATTTACCAGTGTGAACAACAGATGTTCCGGATCAACGGTGGGGTGATCGTATTCCTGTGCCAGATTCTGGGCTTCAAGCACAGCCTCCTGGGCTTTTTGGGTATATTTATCAAATCGCATAAGTGCTATTTCTCCTGTAGTTCATGAATGTGATTCAAAGTGGTTATTGCTTTCCGGGCAGGTTCTGCCTGCGGAGAAACCCGTAAACCTGAGTTCCGGGCTGATTGCGATCGGCTTTGATGCCGCCTGATTGGTCGCGTCATACAAAGTGTCGGCCAACATCGTTAAACAATGTCCGCTCAGACACCTGAATAGCCACTCATAGTTCACCCTTCCAGTATACACTGCTTTCGTTAGCGAAAAACAAGCAAATGATTAGCAGATTATTTGATCCTGTTAAGTCTATTTTCATTTTTATGCCATTTGTGCTACAGTATGCCGGACTTCCCACACATCCCGGCACACACTGTCAGGGCCGTGCTGGCCCGCCCGCACATGGAAGGAACCAATCTGCTGCTCGCCGGCATCGTTCTGGTAGCGGCCACGCTGCAAACCCTATCCGGTTTCGGCTTTGCCCTGGTGCTCATGCCATTGGCTGTGCATCTGCTGGGCATTTATACGGCAGCGCCATTTGTGGCTTCCGTGGCACTGGCCCTCTACGCCATCAATCTGTTACGACAGAGACGGGCTCTGGATTGGGGCGAGTTACGACGGTTGGGCCTGGTGGCAGCCCTGGGAGCGCCGATGGGTATCTGGCTGATCAGCCGTGTCGATGAACAGATAGTGCGTGTAGCCCTGGGCCTGCTCCTGGTGGCCTATGCCCTGTTCGTCTTGCTGGCTCCTTCATCCCCCCATCCCATCGACCGGCGCTGGGCCTACCTGGCCGGTTTCGTCGCCGGTTGTCTGGGGGGCGCGTATAATATTCCCGGCCCGCCTATGATCCTTTACGGCTCGCTGCGGCAGTGGCCCCGACAACGCTTTCGCGCCGTGCTGCAAGCCATTTTTCTGGTCAATGGCCTGATCGTGGTCAGCACTCACCTGCTCACAAATCATTTCACGACCGAGGTGAAAATGCTGTTGCCGACGGCATTTACTGCCCTGCTAGGCGGTGTGATGCTGGGGGCCATCCTGGATCGCCACCTGCTTCCCCGGCATTTGCATATATTGATCAAAACGCTAATACTCGTACTGGGCCTGTCATTGATCTTCAGATAGCGTCTTCACCCCACACACTCCGATCGTTTTTGAAACACGCCATGCAGACCCTTATCCTAGAGCTCACACCGGCACGGATGATACTGACCCGGATGTTGAGTCGTCTCAACGCCAGCGTCATCTTCAGCCCTGCAAGCCCCCTGCGCCTGCTCAACATACCGGACCCGCCCCTGCCTGCTGCACCCTGGGTGCGTGTGCGCAATCGTATGTGCGGCATTTGCGGCAGCGATCTACATCAGCTCTCGCTGGATGTGAGCCTGGATGTGGCGCCGGCAGCTTTGCCAGCGCATCGGCGTATTTATCTGGGTCACGAGATGGTAGGTGAGGTGGTCGAATTGGGTCCGGAAGTACAGAATGTACGACTGGGAGATCGGGTGGTGCGATGGGGGCGAGCTGACGATTGCCGGGCGCGGGGACGGCAGACACTATGCCCCGCCTGTGAGCGCGGGCACCGGGTGTTGTGTGAGATTGCATCCGAACCAAGGGAATACGAACCCATCGGCGGTGGATTCGGTGACTCATTTATCACACCGGCCAGTACCCTGCTGAAGGTGCCCGAGGCGCTCACCGATGAGCAGGCCATCTTCGCCGAGCCCCTCGCCGTGGCCATCCATACCGCGTTCCGTCGGCCTCCGCGGCCGGGCGATAAAGTGCTGGTGCTGGGCGTTGGCACCATCGGATATCTGTTGATTCAGGTGCTGCGCATCCTGCAACCTGCCTGTGATATCACGGCCCTCACCCAATTCGACTGGCAGGCCGCCCTGGCCTTCAAACTCGGCGCCGATCACATCTTCATGGTGAATGATGATGGCGATGCCCATGTGGCCCGCCTTACACAGGCACGGGTGTATCGCGGTCGCCGGGGCAACACCATGCTCATCGGCGGTTTTGATGTGGTCTTTGATGTGGTGGGCATACCGGCCACCCTGAATAAAGCCCTGCGCTGGACGCGCAGCCATGGGACCGTGGTGCTGGTGGGCGTCAACCTGCACCGCATGCGCGTGGATCTGACGCCGGTGTGGTATCAGGAAGTGGATTTGATCGGCAGCATCGGACATGATACAGTGCTGTGGCAAGACGAGCCTATCTCAACATTTGATCTGGCCATGCGCTGGATGGCCGAAGAGCGCGTCCTCACCGATGATTTGCTCACGCATCGCTTTCCCCTGGCTGCCTACCGAAATGCCTTTGAGATCGCCCTGGACAAAAATCGGCATCATGTCATAAAGACTGCTTTTACCTTGAACTGATATTCTACATCCCACACACACAATCAAGGAGCTGACTCATGACGACTTCTGCATCTCTTGCACCTGCCACACGCAAGGAACGCATTGCCTGGTATCTGTATGATTTTGGCAATTCAGCCTATGCAGCGGTGGTGTTGCTGGCCGTGTATTCGGCTTATTTTCAGGGCACGGTGGTGGGGGGCGCTCGCGGCACCAAGCTCTGGGGTTATGCGGTGTTCGTGGCGATGGCCGTAGTGGCGGTCACGGCGCCGTTCCTGGGAGCCATTGCCGACTATTCGGGCGCGAAGAAGCGTTTCTTACTCTTCTTCACCACCATGTCGATCGTGTTCACGGCATCGCTCTTTTTTGTGGTGCAGGGGCGCATTCTCCTCGGCATGGTGTTCTTCATCCTGGCAGAGATCGGCTATCGCAGCGCCCAGGTCTTCTATAACGGCCTGCTGACGGAGATCGCCACACCCGAAGAGATGGGCCGGGTCTCAGGCACAGGCTGGGCCATCGGCTCGGCGGGCGGGGTGCTGTGTCTGCTGCTGGTGCTGCCATTCATCATCATGTTCAAGGGCACCCTCATGGTGCGCCTGTCATTTGTGATCACCGCCATCTTCTGGGTGCTCTCGTCGCTGCCGCTGGTTTTCTGGCTGCGGGAGAAGGCCGAACGCCAGGCCATCCCGGCCGGTGAAAGTTATTTCTCGATTTCCATCAAACAGCTCAGCCATACTATTCGCAGCGCCCGCGGTTTCAAGGAATATGTCAAATTTATTCTGGCCTTTTTGATCTACAACGACGGCGTGATCATGGCCCTGGATTTTGCTGCCATCCTGGGGGGGGTGCTGTTCGGCATGAATCAGACCCAGCTGATCGTGCTGATGATCGTCGTGCAGATCACCAACGTGCTGGGGGCCTATGTGTTCGGGGTGCTGGCCGACCGCATGGGCGGCAAACAGACGCTGATCCTGAGCCTGCTCTTCATGATAGCCGTTGTGATCGCCCTTTACTTCACGCAGACA
>JAJRXO010000062.1 GCA_024276255.1 Chloroflexota bacterium
CAGACGTTGTTCCTGTCGAGCCCGTGGCACCGCTCCCTGTCGCCCCTGTTGTACCTGTTGCACCCGCGGGCCCCATCACGGCCGAGTCCCCTGGCTGGGTGCCCCCGCCTCCGCCGCCAGCCCCCCTGCCCGCGATGCAGCAGCCGCCAGACAGCACACCAACGCGTACCGCGCCGGCCCCGGCGCCCCCCACCCAACAACTTCCCGCTGCTCCCACACAGCGTCTGCCCTCCGAGACCCCCATCGCCTGGCTGATCGTGCGTACCGGCCCCGAAATGGGTCAGAGGATTCCCATTCTACCTGGCGAAAGCCTCACCCTGGGACGGGACCCCACCCGCGCCGACGCCCTTCTTAGCGATCCCACGGTCAGCAGCACCCATGCTCAGATCCGCCACGAGCAGGGACAGCTGGTCCTGTATGATCTCAATAGCACCAACGGCACCTATGTGCACGAGCAGATGGTGCAGGTTCACATCCTGGCCGATGGTGACGAGATACGTCTTGGCACTACGGTTCTTTTCTTCACCACGACCCCCTGATGTCCGACTCACCCCAGGCGCCGCCAGCGCCCACCCTGCTGCTTGACGAAGCCGGACCCTTGTTCGCCTGGCTTGTTTCACTTGAGCGCAGCACATGGGGTGAGCTTTACGCACTGCCATGGGAAGGCATCACTCTGGGTAGCAACCCCATGAATGACATCGTCCTTCATGATCCTCTGGCCTCTCCCATGCATGCCCGCATTCACGTACTGGAGATCGATGGCCAACCCCGCTGCCAGATCCAGGATCTGGCCAGCACCTACGGCACCTGGGTGAACGGTGTCCGCATCGTGCGCCACAACCTTGCGGACAATGACTTCGTCACCTTCGGTGATAGCCACTTCTGTTTCAAACAACTCGCTCCCGGCTCCTGAAACATCTGTCCATGTTCGACTCACTCTTATCAACCAATATCATATCCATTGCCGATTGGCAGCTGTGGGGCGTGATCGTCGCCTTTGCTGTCACCTCGGTAACGACCTGCTGGGTATTTTTCGACAGCCAGCGCAATCAGGTATCGGCTACATTCTGGCGGCTGATTACCCTGGTGGCGGCACTGATCGTCACGCCCAGCGCCACCCTGCGCCTGTTCCCCTACCTGCAAGCAGGTTTTTCGTCTCAGATACTGCAGTGGTTGGCTCTGGGGGGCGCGGTGGCTACGGTTATCAGTTTTCTCAGTTTGATTCTGTATGCCGTGGGCCTGGGTGTGCGTTCCAGCGCAGCGCCTTCGCAGCTGCAGGAAATGGACCCCGAGCCTGTCGAAGCCAACGAGGCAGACCCCGCTCCTTCCCCTGCCATCACCGGGCCCCAGCCGCTTGTGGAGCCCACCCTGCAGATAGCTCTCGAACCCGAGGTTGAGCCTGAACCCACGCCGGAATCATTGGCCTGGCTGGTGATCACGGCCGGGCCGCGGGCTGGCGACACCTATCGCCTGGGGGAAATGACCGACATCGGCCGCGAACCCTGTTGCAACGATATCGTCATCGACGATCCCGCCCTCTCGCGGCAACATGCCCGTATCCGTTACGAAGACGGCGTGTTTGTGATCTACGATCTGGCCAGTGCCAACGGCACCCTGCTAAACAACCAGCCCGTGCAGCGGGCCGAGTTGCATAACGGCGATCGACTGCAACTTGGGCAGACCCATTTTGCTTTCATGCAGGTAGTTAACTCGCCGGACACACAAGACGCCCAGGATGAACAGACATCCCAGGCGTCGGAGTCAGTGCTGCTGACCGTGGTGTAGTGACGACGATCAGGCCAGGGCCGCCACCACCGGTTCTTCCAGCCATTCGCCTGTTTCGGGGTCCTGCACCAGGCGACGCAGTTTTTGGGGCTCGCTGATGTGATCGATGAACAGCACCCCGTCGAGATGATCGATTTCGTGCTGGAAAATGCGGGCCAGGTAATCAAACGCCTTAATGCGCAGGGGGCGGCCATGGACATCGAAGCCCTTGATAGTGGCTGTGGGGTAGCGCTCGACTTCGCCGATGTAGCCGGGAATCGATAGACAGCCTTCGTCGTCCGCCACTTTCTCGCCGCGGGCACGGATGACTTCGGGATTGACCACCACAAACAGCTTGCCTGCCTGGGGATCATCTTCGAAGCCTTCAGTGGGTATTTCCACCACGATCAGCCGTTCGTTGATGCCCACCTGCGGTGCGGCCAGGCCCACGCCACTTGTGGCACGCATGGTTTCCACCATGTCTTCGGCCAGTTGTTGCAGTCGTTTATCAAAACGCTTGATGGGCTTACACTTTTTACGTAGTCGGGGGTCTCCCAGTGTGATAATTTCAAGCTTTGCCATAGAAACAAGAATTCCTCCGTCCGCAAAGTATACCATGATCGCCCCCCTGCGCCTGTAATCCAGGTTAGCATTTGATCGTTAATTTCGCCTTTGATGCCGGTGCGGGTACAATACCAGTCATTCCCCTTACGGCATTACTGACTGGCCAATCTTTGCTTCTGACAGGCCATCTGCGCAATTGGCAATCCTTTCATATCATTCGGAGCAATGTCTTCATGCTGAAACGAATTTGTGTTTTTTGCGGATCAAATCGCGGGGTCAATGGCGCTTATGTGCACGCAGCCAGCGAATTGGGGCGTTTATTGGCTGCTCGCAACATCGAGCTCGTATTTGGCGGTGGCATGACCGGCCTCATGGGGGCAGTGGCTGATACGGTGCTGACAGCCGGCGGCCGCGCCGTGGGCATTATTCCCCGCTCCATGAACGTGCCGCGCGTGGTGCACGAAAACCTCAGCGAGTTGATCGTCGTGCGCGACATGCATGAGCGTAAAGCACTGATGCATGAGCACTCCGATGGCTTTATTGCCCTGCCCGGCGGCATGGGTACGTGGGACGAGCTCTTCGAGACCCTGACCTGGAGCCAGCTTGGATATCAGACCAAGGCTGTGGGCTTGCTGAATGTGGCCGGATACTACGATCCTCTATTGTCCATGATCGACCATGCCATTGCCGAAGGCTTTGTGCAGCCCCGGCATCGGCAGATTTTCCTCGTCGATCAGTCTCCGGCCGCCCTGCTGGATGCCATGGAAAGCTTCGAACACCCTGATCCTACCGGCGATAAGTGGGCGCAACGAGACAGGGAGTAGTAGCATGCAAGCCTGGCTTTATCTGGCCGTCGTCGGCGCCGGCTTTCTGGCCGGATTTATCAACACCCTGGCCGGCAGCGGATCGGCCATCACCCTGCCCCTGCTGGTGTTCATGGGGCTGCCTGCTACCGTCGCCAACGGCACCAATCGCATCGGTGTGTTGTTGCAAACCACCACCAGCACCTGGACCTTCCACCGTCAGGGGGTCATGCCCTGGCGTCACGCTATCTCCCTGCTGATCCCCGCCATTCTCGGCGGCATCACCGGGGCCATGCTGGCGGCTAACCTCAACGAGCCCAACATGCGGCGGGCCATCGGCGCCATGCTGGTGCTCACCTTCTTCTTGATCATCATCAAGCCCAAACGATGGCTGACCGGTCGCGCTGGCGGAGCCATCCAGCCCGGCCTCAAGCAATGGATCATCTTCTATTTCATCGGCATGTACGGCGGATTTATCCAGGCTGGCGTGGGTATATTCATGCTGGTCGGGCTCGTACTGGGTATCGGTCATGATCTGGTGCGGGCAAATGCCATTAAGGCCCTGCTGGTGCTGTCTCTGAATATCTTTGCCTTTGTGGTCTTCGTGCACAACGGCCAGGTTGACTGGCTGCTGGGGCTGATGCTGGCCATTGGCAACATCGTCGGCGCCCGCGCCGCCGCCCTCATGGCCACCAAGGACTGGGCGCAGGTATGGGTGTACCGCATTCTGCTGGCCGTGGTCATATTCTCGGCTGTCCGCATGCTGGCTCTTTAACGCAGGAAGGACCATTTACTCACTCTGCACACGGAAAAAACATGAATACACTGATCGTCTCTCCCGGCCCCGTCCAGGGCCAGATACAGGTTCCGGCCGACAAATCAATGACCCATCGTGCTCTGCTGTTTGGCGCTATTGCCCAGGGCACGACCCGCGTGCGCAATTATCTGGATGGGGGGGATTGTCGGGCGACGTGGGCCGCAGTCCAGATGTTGGGGATCGAGATCGAGGAGCCGGTACAGGGCGTATGGCTGGTGCATGGCCGCGGCCTTCATGGCTTGCATGAGCCCGAAGATGTGATCGATTGCGTCAATTCGGGCACGACGGTGCGTCTGCTGATCGGCCTGCTGGCCGGTCAGGAATTCTACAGCGTGCTCAGCGGCAGCAGCCAGTTGCGCAAACGCCCCATGGGCCGTGTGGTGGAGCCATTACGCCTGATGGGGGCCGATATTGGCGGTCGTGACGAGGGACGCCTGCTGCCCCTTTCGGTGCGGGGTCGGCCCCTGCAGGCCATCGATTACGAGATGCCGGTGGCCAGTGCACAGGTGAAATCATGTCTGCTGCTGGCCGGTCTCTATGCTGATGGCCTTACCG
>JAJRXO010000063.1 GCA_024276255.1 Chloroflexota bacterium
CTCTCCCACTGCACTTTACCACTGCTATCCAGCTTGAACACCCACACATCCGCCTGGCCGGCGCCGAAAGATCGGGTCCACCCCGCAACGATGTATCCTGCATCCGGAGTTTGTTTAATATCGATAGCATATTCATCGTCCGCACCGCCATAAGTCTTCTGCCAGATCACGTTGCCCGCGGCGTCGAGTTTCACGATCCAGGCATCGCCATTGTCATCCTCGTAAGAATCCGTGGATCCGACGACGATATAGCCTCCATCCCTCGTAACCCACACGCCCTCCATCTCCTCACCTCCCTGGCCGCCATAGAGAGCTGTCCATATCCTATGGGTCGTGGTAGAGCTCGAATCATACTGGCTGACCGCATAGGGGAGATAGACAGGGGATTCGGGGGTGGAATTCGGCCGGGGAATAGGCGCCTTCACAACATCTGCAGGCAACAGGCCCCCAGCTGCCGCCAGGACGATCCCGACTACCAGCCCCCCTAGCAACAACAAAGATGTGCGAGCACTCATATCTCCACCTCCGGGAAAACCAGATGGCTGATTGCCTGGCAAAAACTCAACAAGCCTTCGGCTCGAAATGGGTCTGTCGGCCTGGCCAGATTGGAAAGAAGCACAGTTCGCTACCTGATTATATCATAGCCGACGCCGGCGCCACAGAGCCCCTGCTTTTGGGGGGTGTATTTCAATTTGGGCGATCGGACAGCAACAAGTACCGACTCAACTGATACAGTCTCCGCCCGCAAACGCATTGTGGCAACCATCCACGGCCCTATGCTAAAATGCCTGCATGGACCCACTGAGCACCTCCATCCATCCGCACAGCCCGCAATTCCAGGAAAACGCTGCTTACCATCGGCAACTGGCCCTGGAGCTGAGAGAGCGTCTGGCCCGGGTGCGACAGGGCGGCAGCGCCAAAGCCCATGCACTGCACCGCTCGCGGGGAAAACTGCTGGTACGCGAGCGCATCGATCGCCTGCTCGATCCCGGCTCCCCCTTCCTTGAGCTCTCGCCGCTGGCGGCCTGGGAGCTCTACAACGGGGTGGTGGCATCCGCCGGCATCGTCACCGGCATTGGCCGGGTATCCGGCCGCGAGGTAATGATCATCGCCAACGATGCCACCGTCAAGGGCGGCACCTATTTCCCCATGACGGTCAAAAAACACCTGCGCGCCCAGACGATCGCCGAGGAGAACTACCTCCCCTGCATCTATCTCGTCGATTCGGGCGGCGCCTATCTACCCATGCAGGACGAGGTCTTCCCCGACGCCGATGACTTCGGGCGCATCTTCTACAATCAGGCCCGTATGAGCGCCAAGGGCATCCCCCAGATCGCCGCCGTCATGGGCTCATGTACGGCCGGCGGAGCTTACGTACCGGCCATGAGCGATGAAGCGGTGATCGTCAAGGGCACGGGCACCATCTTCCTGGGCGGGCCGCCGCTGGTCAAGGCGGCTACCGGCGAGGATGTCAGCGCCGAAGAACTGGGAGGCGCCGATGTACATACCCGTCTCTCCGGCGTGGCCGATCACTTTGCCGAGGACGACGAGCACGCCATCGAGATCGTGCGCCAGATCGTGGCCACGCTCAACGCCCGCCCTCGCCCACACGTGCAACTGGCGCCCCCTGAAGATCCACTGTACCCGTCGGATGAGATCTACGGCGTGCTGCCCAGGTCCTTCCGTCAGGCCTACGACGTACGCGAGGTCATCGCCCGCCTGGTGGACGGCTCCCGCTTCCGTGAATTCAAGGCCCGCTACGGCACCACCCTGATCACAGGCTTTGCCCATATCCACGGCTTTCCCGTGGGCATCCTGGCCAACAACGGCATCCTGTTCAGCGAGAGCGCCCTCAAGGGCACCCATTTCATCGAACTGAGCTCCCAGCGCGGCATCCCCCTGCTGTTTTTGCAGAATATCACCGGTTTTATGGTGGGGCGGGCCTACGAGGCCGGAGGCATTGCCAAGGACGGCGCCAAAATGGTGCATGCCGTGGCCAATGCCGCCGTGCCCAAGCTGACGGTGATCATCGGCGGCTCCTTCGGGGCCGGGAACTACGGCATGGCCGGCCGCGCTTATCAGCCCCGCTTCCTGTGGATGTGGCCCAACGCCCGCATCAGCGTCATGGGCGGTGAACAGGCAGCCAACGTGCTGCTCACAATCAAACAGGACCAGCTCAAACGCGAGGGAAAGCCGCCCCTCAGCCCTGAGCAGGCCGCCGACTTCATGCGCCCTACCCTGGAAAAATACGAACGCGAGGGCAATCCCTACTATTCCACCGCCCGTCTGTGGGATGACGGCATCCTCGATCCGGCGCAGACACGGGATGTGCTGGGTCTGGCCCTGGCCGTGGTCACAGCCGCTCCGCCCACCGGCGATCGATTCGGCGTCTTCCGCATGTGATACCATGACTTCCTGGCCCCCCTTCACGAAAGTGCTCATTGCCAACCGCGGCGAGATCGCCGTGCGCATCATCCATGCCTGCCGTGAACTGGGCATCGCCAGCCTGGCCGTCTATTCTCAGGCTGACGCCGGGGCCCGCCACGCGCGCATGGCCGACGAGGCCCTGGACATTGGCCCCGCGGCTGCGACTGACTCCTATCTGCGCGGGGAACGCCTGATCGCGGCCGCCCGCGCACACGGCGCCGACGCCATCCATCCCGGCTATGGTTTTCTGGCCGAAAACGCCGACTTTGCCAAGGCGGTAATCGATGCCGGCCTGCGCTTCATCGGCCCGCCGCCGCAGGCTATCCGGGCGATGGGCGATAAAGCGCAGGCGCGAAGCCTAATGGAAGCCGCCGGGGTGCCGGTGGTGCCGGGTTATCAGGGCAGCGATCAGAGCGAATCGCGGCTACTCGCCGAAGCCGGGCGCATCGGCTATCCCCTGATGGTCAAAGCAGCCGCCGGTGGCGGCGGCAAGGGCATGCGCATCGCCCACACAGCCGCCGAGCTGCCCGAAGCATTGGCCGCGGCCCGCCGCGAAGCGGCTCACGCGTTCGGCGATGATCGCCTGATCCTGGAACGCTATATCGCCAATGGCCGACACATCGAGATCCAGGTGCTGGCCGATCAGCATGGCCATATCGTGCACCTCAACGAACGCGAATGCTCCATTCAGCGCCGCCACCAAAAGATCATCGAAGAAGCACCCTCTCCATACATGAATCCCGAGCTGCGGGCCAACATGGGCGCGGCGGCCGTGGCCGCGGCGGAAGCCGTGGGCTACACCAATGCTGGCACCGTGGAATTCATCGTCGACCCGCAAAGCGGTGACGCCTATTTTCTGGAGATGAACACCCGTCTGCAGGTCGAACATCCGGTTACCGAACTGACCACCGGTCTCGACCTCGTGGCCTGGCAGATGCGCATCGCCGCCGGGGCCGAACTGCCCCCCGGCCTGCGCCAGCCTTACCCGCCCTGCGGTCATGCCATCGAATGCCGTCTCTATGCCGAAGACCCGGCGCACGGCTTTCTGCCCGATTCCGGCCCCGTGCTGCGCTTCATCCCCCCGGCAGGCCCCGGCATCCGTGTCGACAGCGGTATCGCCACCGGCGACACCGTGAGCACACACTACGATCCCCTGCTGGCAAAGATCATCGTGCACGCCGAGGATCGGCCCGCGGCCATCCGCCGCATGCAAAAGGCCCTGCGCGCAACCGCCCTCCTGGGCCTGCACAGCAATCTGGCGTTTTTACAGGCCGTGTTGGCGCACCCGCGCTTCCAGGCTGGCGATACCACCACCCGCTTTATCGCCGAACACCTGCCGCAATGGCAGCCCCCATCATCCCTGCCCATCGAGGTCCTCATTGCAGCCGCCCTGGCCACAGCCCCCCGCAACGCAACGCCCCTGGCCCCACACACGACCCCCACCCCCTGGCAAACCCTCACCCGTTTCCGCATCGGCCAATGAAGATCACCTTCACTCACAACGGCGACTTTTACGAAATCGAAGTGCAAACCTCGGGCGACACCTTTCTCGTCACGATCGGCGATCAGCAGTACATTGCCCGTCTGCTGGATCAGCCAGACGGGGGACAGGTGCTTGTGGTGGGAGAGCATCAACAGCCCGTGGCAGCAGCACGTAACGGGGAAGCGGTCTGGGTGGCCATGGACGGAAACACCTACATGCTGCGACGCAGCGCACGGGCCCGTGGCCGCAGCGCAGGCGACGCCAGCCCGCAAAACCAGTTACGCGCTCCCATGCCCGGCACGGTGCGGGCTGTCCACGTCACGGTCAATCAAGAGGTGACGCGCGGCCAGACCCTGCTCCTCCTGGAGGCCATGAAAATGGAAACCCGTATCCAGGCGCCCATCGATGGCCGGGTCAAGGCCCTGCATGTGGCGGCCGGCCAGCAGGTGGAAAAAGATCAGCCGCTGGCTGAGGTGGGATAAAGCACGACCGCGCCCCGTGTCGTCACCGACAAACATCCTCAATCCCCAATATTCGTACAGGAGGAGTCGATGCCCGGAAAATACTACGAAGAGCTGGAAATCGGCCAGAGATTCCGTCATTCCCGCGGCCGCACCATCACCGAGATGGACAACGTGCTGTTTTGCGCGCTGACGCTGAACGATCAGGCATTGCACATCAACGAAGACTTCGCCAGCAGCACCCGTTTTGGCCAACGCATCGTCAATGGCATCCTCACGATGGGGCTGGTGGTCGGCCTCAGCGTCAACGAACTCACCGACGGCACCATCGTGGCCAATCTGGGCTACGAAAACGTGCGCCATCCCGCCCCGGTCTTCCACGGCGACACCATCTATGCCGAAACCGAAGTGCTCGACAAACGCGAGTCCCGTTCCCGACCCGAGGTGGGCATCGTGCGCCTGCGGCAGATCGGGCGCAAACAGGACGGCACGGTGGTGGTGGAGCTGGAGCGCACCGTGATGTTCCTGAAAAAACCGGAGGATCGCTAATGCGACTGAGACGTTCCCTGCTGTACATGCCCGGCAGCGATTGGCGCAAGATAGTCAAGGCCGCCACCCGGTTGGACGCTGATTGTGTGTGCATGGATCTGGAAGATGGTGTGGCGCCTGAACGCAAGGCCGAGGCCCGCGAAACCGTGGCGCGGGCGCTGAATGAACTGGATTTTGGTCGCAGTGAACGGCTGGTGCGCATCAATGCCCTCGATTCAGAGCTGGCGGCAGCCGATCTGGCCGCAGTCATTCCCGCCCGGCCGGACGGCATCGTCGTCCCCAAGGCGGATAGCGGTGAACGCATCGCCGCCCTCGACGCCCGCATCCTGGAGCTGGAACGCGCGGCTGGCGTGGAATTGGGCAGCACCCGCCTGCTGGCGATCATCGAGTCCGCGACCGGCGTCGTCAACTTACGTGAAATCAGCCAGGCCAGCCCCCGTCTGGTGGCGCTGATGTTCGGCGCCGAAGACTACAGCACCGATGTGGGCGCTATCCGCACCCCCCAGGGCACCGAAGTGCTTTACGCTCGCAGCAAGGTCGTGGCTCACGCCGCCGCTTCGGGCGTGCAGGCCATCGATATCGTGTTCACCGACTTCCGCGATGCGCAGGGCCTGGAGCGCCAGGCCCGGGAAGGGATGATCCTGGGCTTTGCCGGTAAACAGCTCATCCACCCCTCGCAGATCGAGGTCGTCCATCGGGTATACATGCCCGATCCCGAAGAGATCGCCCGCGCCCAACGCCTGCTAGATGCGTTTCAGCAGCAACAGGCAGCGGGCAGCGGCGCCTTTGCCCTCGACGGCCGCATGATCGACATGCCGCTGGTCAAGCAGGCGCAGCGCGTCCTGGAACGGGCGCAGGCGGCCGCCGCCGCAGACAGGCAGTGAGCTGCCGACGGGGATGATCCTGGCAGCCAAAAAACTATCTTCCCCGCATGCCAAACAACAGGGGACTGAAATACGGAATCAGCCAGATCAGCCACACGGTCACGCTGAACCTGTGAAAACTGTGAATCATGCGCTCGTCATGACGCCATA
>JAJRXO010000064.1 GCA_024276255.1 Chloroflexota bacterium
ACGACCCGCACAGAAATGTCATAGGCATATTGACGGAAATCACGCATCAACAGCTCCCACTCGGCACTGGCCAACATCTCGCGGGCAGTATCGATGTCATTTAGCAGGCCGCCTCCCATCATTTGCGGGGCATCACCCCATGCCGTATACCAGGCATCGGTAAAACGAAATCCATGCTCATTGAGAAACGAACCGATGTGATTTACGACGAAGCGCTGGCAGCTCTCTTCCTGACCGGATATCATGTTGTAACTGATGATTAGTTTGACGAGTTGGCTCATATCTTCCTCGACTTACGGCGAATCCAGAGAAAAACCATGAAGCACCGGTAGATAGCATAGCCTAACATATTCTGCGCCAAATGTCAGCCATGTGACTTCCAATTATTCGTCCGCTGATTGGGCATCGACGAGGGGCACAAAAGGAAAGTCCGTCTGCGTCCACTGCATCGGATCTACCGGTACACCACCCACGCGTACCTCCCAGTGCAAATGGGCGCCGGTTGAGAGCCCGGTCGTGCCCACCAGACCGATCTGTTCCCCGCGTGAGACCCGCTGTCCTGCCTGCACGTCGATCTGCGACAGATGCCAGAAGCTGGATGTGATTCCCTGGCCGTGATCCAGAATCACTGCTCCCCCACGTACATCCAGCGATTCGGCCAGGATCACGATCCCGGCCGCCGGTGCGGCAATGGGCGTGCCTTCGGGCGCACCCCAATCGGAGCCGGAATGGAAGGAGCTGACCGGCCCCCCGTTATAACTGCGCCGGGTGCCATAAGGTGACGTGCGTTGAAATCCTTCGCCAATGGGGAAGCGAAATGCACCACGCCACAACCGCGCCGGCTGAAATACGTCCCATACCTGATGCAGCTTCGCCAATTCTGCCTGCACGCGCTGCGGCGCCAGCAGGGCGCCCTTATCAGGCGGCAACACAATGTACTGCGTATCATAGCTGCCCGCCATCACCGGCAGCCTGGCGCGCAGTGCTGTATCTGCTACCTTGATGGCAAGATCGTAATCTCCCGGCTCCAGCATAGCCGGGGTGGGCAACAAGGCCCGATAATGATAGCGCTGACCCCGCCGACCAGTCAGGAAGAAATGCAGTTTGGTCTCGCCGAACGTCCCCGAGGGAGGCAGGGGGCGACTGAGCACAAGCTCCACCACCCCACACTGCCCCTGCACAATCTGCGGGCTGTGCCTGAACGCCAGCACAGGGCTCGGCCAGGTCGCAGGATGCTGTTCGGGCACGAAGATCTCCGGTTCCAGCCGGAAATAGGCGGGCAGCATGCCCCTGTTCAGCATCAGCAGGTCCTGTGGCAATAACATCAGACGATCAGCCAGCGAGAACAGGTCCTCAGCCGGAGTCAGGGCATAGGTGGCCACGCCCGGCGGCACGGGCACGGTCACTTCGGGCACAACCAACACCTGGCCCACCCAGATTACGTCCGGGTCGCTGATTTGATTGGCCTCCATCAGCGCCTCCAACGGCACCCCCAGCCGTTCGCTAATCCCCACCAGGGTGTCGCCGGCCTGCACTTCAACTGTACGCGGCTCTCCTGATCCCTGTTGCGCCCAGGCATTTGCCGGGTTCCACAGGAATAAAATAGCCAGCGCCAGCACCCATCCTTTGAACAACCGCAACCGAATAGACGAAAATGAGAGTGAAGGTTTCATGAACATGCTCCGGCAAAGGCAGGTATCGAACATTGTAATGGCTGCCTGGCCGCGACACAAATCAGCATCGTGCAATGCATACAGGGATAACCGTCCCGGTCAATACCAAACCCGGCTGTTCACAACGCTTCCTGATTTGCCGCCACGGCCTGCCCCCGGGTATCATGGCGGCATCCTATCTCACTCCCAGGAGGCAGTGCTTGCATGAACCATCATGAGGGTGCATTCCCCTATCAGCGGATCATGGTTACCGGCGGGGCAGGATTCATCGGCTCACATGTAGTGCCCAGGATGCTGGCCACCGGCGCCGAGGTGGCCGTGATCGATAATCTCAGCTTTGGCCACAAAGCCCTGTTGCCCGAGCACGAACGCCTGCGCTTTATGAGCGCCGATATCCGTGATTATGATACGCTGACGCAGCATTTCCGGGACTTTCAACCCGATGCCGTGATCCATCTGGCAGCGATTCATTTCATCCCCTACTGCAATAATCATCCCGCCGAAGCTGCCGATGTCAACATCATGGGCACGCATCAGATCCTGCGTTGTTGTGAGGAAAACCCGCCGCAGGCAGTGTTCATTGCATCCACAGCCGCCGTCTATCCCATTCGTGACGAAGCCAACCGCGAAGACATGGAGACCGGCCCCACCGACATCTACGGCATCAGCAAACTCACCAACGAATGGATGGCAGAGCTCTTTCATCGTCGCACCGGCATCCGCACGATGGTGGGGCGTTTTTTCAATGCTTACGGCCCCAACGAGACCAATCCCCATGTCATCCCCGAGATCATGCGGCAGCTGACGGCCGGTCAGCGTTGTCTCACGCTGGGCAACATCCGCCCGCAGCGCGACTTCATCCATGTGACCGACCTGGCGCGAGCCATCGAAGCCCTGCTGCACAGCCCCCAACCGGAATGGGGGATTTTCAATATCGGCGCCGGGGTCGAGTACTCAGTTGCCGAGATCCTGCAAATGTGTGAAGATATTCTGGGCGAGACGATCACGGTTGAGCCTGATCCGGCCCGTTTTCGCAAGGCAGAGCGCATGCATCTACTGGCCGATAACAGTA
>JAJRXO010000065.1 GCA_024276255.1 Chloroflexota bacterium
AGGATATCGACAACAGCAAGGTCGTCTTCCATCTCATGATGACCAACACTGAAGTCACCCCTGACGGCCCGCAGCAGAGCCCTGTGCCCACCGGCTTCATGCTCCCCAACGGCGCCGAACAACCCTTCTTCCACATCATGTTCGAAAACCTGAACATCGCCCCGGCCGTGTTAGCAGCGCCGGCGAGTTAAGGAAGTCCTTTAGCTTCACCCCTCTACAGCAAGACGCCCGGTTCGATAAGCGAATCGGGCGTCTTTTGCAGGCTCTACGTGTGCCGCCAGCTATGTATTCTCGATTACCGTATCTTCATCAATTCGTCACACTTCCTTCAAAACGTCGTCACACTCAGGCGATACACTGGTAATGTCGACCTCAGCTTCGAGGCAGACCCATCTTTAATCAATTTATGTCGGAGGACATTTGAAATGACACAAACTCAGACACGTTATCAACTTAGCACCCGACTGGCTATTCCTGCCGAGCAGGCCCTGCCAAAGGTGCTGGCAGCTCTAAAAGCAGAAGGCTTCGGCGTTCTCTTCGATCTGGACATGAAAGCCATCCTCAAGCAGAAACTGGATGTAAACTACCGTCCCTACTGGGTCCTGGGCGCCTGCAATCCCCCGCTTGCCTATCAGGCATTGCAGACTGAACCCGATATTGGGCTGATGATCCCCTGCCATGTCGTCGTGGCCGAAACAGACGGCGGCTCGGTTGTCTCACTCATCGACCCCGTGACCGCACTCGGCATTATCGGCAATCCCGGTCTGGATGGCATCGCCACTGAGGTTAAAAACCGCTTCCAACGCGTCATCGAGGCGCTCAACGCCTGAACACATTGAACGGAGAATCTATCATGCGCCGATCCCGCATCCTCATCGTCGGCTCCCTCCTCGTGCTGACATTTCTCGTCGCTGCCTGCGCCGGTTCGACCCAATCCTCGCCGACAGCCGAGGCGCCGAAACCCGAACAACTCACCAAGAACGCTGACGGTTACACCGATATCACCGTGAATCAATTGGCTTCCATGCTGTCCCAGAAGGACTTCACACTGGTCAACGTACACATCCCCTACGCCGGCGATATCCCCGGGACGGATCTTTCCATTACCTACGATCAAATCGATCAGAATCTCAACCAGTTACCCGACAAAGATGCCCCCATCGTCGTCTATTGCCGTAGCGGCGGCATGAGCACCGTAGCAGCCAAGAAGCTGGCCGCATTGGGCTACACCAATGTGCTGGAACTGGATGGCGGCATGAATGCCTGGAAATCAGCAGGCAACAAGCTCGTCACTCGCTAAACCTAAACCGATCAATCCGATCACTTCCTAAGAGCAGTCCTCAACCAGGGCTGCTCTTTTTTGTTCATCGCCCCGCCTGGTCAATCCTACAGCATCCTGTCCCGGTCTCCCGTGCTACAGGTTTACAGGTTTTCCGGTTTGCAGGTTTACCAGTATACCGATATACCGGCTTCCAGCTTTCCCGGTTCACGACTTCACATTCAAGCAAACCTCGATTACCTACGAACGACATCCCACATCGACAGAAAATACGAAAACACGATGACAATGTTCACAAAAACGTTATATTGGCTTCAACATACCTTCACAGAGTAGTGTTATTCTTTAGATGAACCGGGACGGAACAGTCCCGATCTTAAAAAACACCTTTCAACAAGTAACCAAACAAAAGTGACCGCTAACAGGTCACAACCAGCGAACATATCACTTAAGCCGATATGGTTCCCAAACAGTTACTTCAACAATACTCACTCAATGGAGGTATTCAATCATGATGGCTTTTGGTTTTGGAGGTTTCGGCATGTTTTTCATATTCATATTCTGGATCATAATCGCCGGTCTGATCATCTGGGGACTGATGCAGTTCTTCTCCGGTGCTTCAGGAAGAGCGACCAACAACGGCGCTCCGCTCCCTGGCAGCAGCCAGGTCTCGGCCCTTGATCTACTCAAACAGCGCTATGCTCGCGGCGAGATCTCGAAAGCGGAATTCGAAGAGATGCGTCGTGAATTATCGCTCTAACCCACCTATCTGGAGGTAGAACGATGTTTGACTTTGCCTGTAACGGCTTCGGCTATGGTGGCAACTTCCTGTTCACCATATTCTTCTGGATTGTACTCGTGGTCGTCGCCGTGGGATTCGTCGCATGGCTACTGCAACGACAGCGCAACACGACCGCCGTCAGCAGCGGCCCCGCCTTCGGCTCGCCCTCAGATTCCGCTATCGAAATCTTGAAACGACGCTATGCCAGCGGCGAGATCTCCAGGGCGGAATACGAATCCATGAAAGCCGATATTGAAGCTTAGGGGACACCCTGCACGCAACCGTTTTCACAGCGATCTCCGACAGGGAGCAGGAAACTCTGTTCCGAATGACAGATTCCTGCTCTCCCGGAGATTGATTTTTTCCCTTAATCCGAACGAGCTGGAACCAAAAAGAATTCCCACGCAGAGCCGCCCCCACGGTAGAGAGGTGGATAAGTAAACAAGTAAATGGGTAGACCGGTAAACCTGGAAACCAGGACGACTCAACCGTCTCCCGTCTCCCCTCTCCCGTCTCCCGTCTCCCTACCCCCCTCCCCGCCGATCGTGCGAATTGACAAAAACAGCTGTGGTGATTAATCTAGTATTGAACCTGCCACCCGGAACACCGGGGATAAACGACGCAGGTCAGGTTATCTAACTTCCCAGAGTTTGGGGCAGCCATCACGAAGAATCGTGCCTGGTCAGACCGCAATCATTTTCCCACGTTTAATACACACCTCCCATAGTGACTGTCCGGATCAGCACGTTCATGTCGGACCGCTTCAAAATAGCGTTGGCGCCGCCTACCAAGAAAGCTAAGCCGTGTTTCGTGCTTCGTATCACGTATCACGTAAATCGACCACCACGTTTGTCATCGGTGTCGGCGCCAGCATGCTGGCCGTCAGCCCCTTCTCAAGGTAGACCCACTCATAATTCATTTCACCCACAGAGGCACGCGGTTGCAAGCCGCGATTGCCCCTGTCGGCATGTTTCCACCTTTCACTCAAATCAAGGATTCTCATGAAGAAGATCAATCGCCGCACATTCCTTGGGCTGGGTGGCGCCAGCCTGGCAACCATGGCCCTGGCAGCCTGCGCCCCCACCGCCCCTGCCCCCGCAGCTACCGCAACACCTGCCAATGCCGATACCGGCACCCTTCCCCCCACCCCCGCCCAGCCGCTTCCCCAGGCCACCGGCCCCGTCGATGTTGAGATCGCACTCGCTGCCGTTCCATCAACCGTGTCCATCCTCTCCGGCCAGCCAACCGACGTCTGGACCCTGCAGGGTGAATTGCTGAAGGGTGACCCCACCGCCTTGCAAACCATTCCCGACACCTATCTGGGGCCGATTTTCCATTTACAGAAAGGCCAGCGTTTGCGCGTCAACTTCAGCAGCCAGATCCCCCAGGAAACCATCGTGCACTGGCACGGCCTGCATGTACCGGCGGAGATGGACGGACATCCTCGTTACGCCATCAACAAGGGCGAGCGCTTTCAGTACGATTTCGAGATCCTGAACCGCGCCGGCACCTACTGGTACCACCCCCACCCCCACGGCATTACCGGCCCCCAGGTCTATGCAGGCATGGCCGGCTTCTTCCTGATCAGTGACGAAGAAGAACAGTCGCTGGGATTACCGTCCGGTGAATTCGATATCCCCCTGGTGATCCAGGATCGCCTCTTCGATGACAACAACCAGCTCGTTTATCGGGCCAACGGCATGATGGACCAGATGATGGGCTTTCTGGGCGATAAGATCCTGGTCAACGGCCAGCTCGACTTCACCCTGTCGGTGGCCACCCGCCCCTACCGCCTGCGTATTCTCAATGGCTCCAACTCCCGCATCTACAAGCTGGGCTGGAGCGATGATTCACCCATCACCGTCATCGGCACCGATGGCGGCCTGCTTGAAAAGCCAGTACAACGCCCTTACGTCACCCTGGCCCCGGCCGAACGCATCGAGCTGTGGGTCGATTTCAGCGACCGGCCCCTGGGCAGTGAAATCAAACTGCAGAGCCTGCCCTTTATCTCAACCGGGGGCGGCATGATGGGCAGCGGTCCGGAACAGGGCGCGTCATTCGATGTACTCACCGTAAAAGTCGAGAAAGAATCGAAGGATCGACCGGAATTGCCGGCCCGCCTTTCCACCATCGAGCGCATCTCTCCCCAGGACGCGGTGACCACCCGCTCCGTTACCCTGGCCATGCGTCCGCCCCGCGGCTGGACACTGAACGGCCGAACCTTTGAAATGACCGGCGTCGCCGACGACGAAAAGGTCAAGCTGGGAAGCATCGAGATATGGGAGTTCATCAATGAGGACGGCGGCGGGGGAGGCATGATGGGTGGAGGCATGGCATTACCCCATCCCATCCACATGCACGGCGAACAATTCCAGATCTTGGATCGCAAGGTCAGCCGCGCCGGCCGCGCCGCCTGGGGCGATCTCAGCGAGGGCTTTGTGGACGAAGGCTGGAAGGACACCGTGCTGGTGATGCCGGGCGAGACGGTACGCGTCATCCGTCGTTTCGCCGATTTCACGGGCCTGTTCCTCTATCACTGCCACAACCTCGAACACGAAGACATGGGCATGATGCGTAATTTCGAGATCATCGCCTGACTGTAACCTGTATTATTTCCGTTCCGCTCAATCATACCGATTCACCAGGAGTGAATAAATGACTTCAACACGAACCAGCAGGCGAGGGCTCAACCGTCGCGATTTTCTGCGCCTTTCCGGCCTGGGGGCTTTGGGCCTCATGGCCGAGGGCGCCTTGGGTCTCTCTTCCATCGCCACGGCCCTGGGTAGCCCCGATGCCGGCGTCGTCGATCCCGATGTGGAAATCAATCTCGAGGCGGTGATCGCTCAGGCACCGATCCTCGCTGGCCCCGAAACCCAGGTCTGGCGCTACCAGGCCGAACTGGTCAAGGGCCCGGCCGATACCATCCAGCCCATCCCCAACACCTATCTCGGCCCCAGTTTTCTCTTCCGTCCCGGCCAGAACGTACGCATCAACTTCACGAATCGGCTGAACGAAGAAAGCATCGTTCACTGGCACGGCCTGCACGTACCGGAAGCGGCCGACGGGCACCCGCGCCTGGTTATCGCCCCCAACGAAACCTATGTCTACGAATTCCAGGTCATGGATCGCCCCGGCATGTACTGGTATCATCCCCATCCCCACGGCCGCACCGGCCCCCAGGCCTACCACGGTCTGGCCGGTTTGATCCTGATCTCCGACGGCAGCGAAGCCCAGGCAGGACTGCCCACCGGCGCCAACGACCTGCCCCTGGTCATCCAGGATCGCACCTTCGATGATCAGAACCAGCTGGTCTATTCCACCAGCATGGCAGGATTCCTGGGCGATACCATCCTGGTGAACGGTCAGCCCAACGCCAGCATTACGGTAACGCGCAACGCCTACCGCCTGCGCATTCTCAACGGCTCCAACTCCCGAATCTACAAGCTGGCCTGGTCCGATGGCACCCCCCTGACCGTCATCGGCAGCGATGGCGGCCTGCTGGACGCACCGGTGCAGCGCAACTACGTCACCCTGGCTCCGGCCGAACGCACCGACCTGCTGGTGGACTTCAGCCAGTGGCCGGCCGGCACCACGCTCACCCTGCGCAGCCTGGCCTTCTCCGGCGGCGGATTCGGCGGCGGGGGTGGCAACGCCACCCTGGCGAACGGCGCCGAATTCGCGATTATGGACTTCCTGATCAGCGACGCAGCCACAGCCACCCCCACCCTCACTCCGACGGCCACGGTTGTCCCTACCAGCACTCCTACACCAACAACCACACCCACCCCTGTTTCGCTGCCCCTCCGCAGTTATCTGCCCCTGGTCAGCAGCATCGGCGCAGGAGCCCAGGCAACTGCAAGCGCCGCTACCAGCAGCACTGATTTCCGCGCCGATCTGGCGACACCGCAACAGGCCACGCGGACATTCACCCTCTACATGCAATTCGGCCAATGGACCATCAGTGGCCGCACATTCCAGATGGAAGCTGTTGCGCCCGATGAGACCGTCGAGCTGGGCAGCACCGAGATCTGGGAATTCGCCAACCAGCAATCTGGTGGCGGCGGCGGCATGGCCGGCGGCATGCCGCACCCCATCCACATCCACGACCTGCAATTCCGCGTCATTTCACGCCAGGCGCCCACCGATGCCACGCAGCGTGCGAACTGGGAGACGGTGAAGGATGGCTATGTAGATGGCGGTTGGAAGGACACCATCCTGGTCATGCCCGGCGAACGAGTACAGGTGCAAATGACCTTCAAGGATTTCACGGGCCTGTTCCTCTACCACTGCCATAATCTCGAACACGAGGACATGGGCATGATGCGTAATTACCGCATCGTCCCTCCTGCTTGAGTGTAGAACACCGCCAGGTCGTTTTTCATCTCTGGCCGGTGCCAGGCCACCAGGCAATAAGCCTGCACACCCTGTCACCGGCCGGACGCCTGATCAATCCTTATCCGCCTCCGTCCCCCTAATGCCCCGGCCGTGAAACCCTACACCACCGTGGTTCTGCTCTGCGCTGGTGACGGGGGAATGAGTGCTTCAACAGACGATGCATGGCTCAAGTCGGACGCTGCGGGCGTCCGTCTTCCTCACTGGCGCCTCATTTCACTTGAGTAGATTGATGAATCCCGCTTGTTCGAAGTGATGATCCGAAGAAAGGGCGTATATTATAGTCGATTTTTCCATGACGACGAAACTCGTGCAATCCACCAGGCTCCATGATTTATCTTCACGGCTTCGGAACAACTCCCAGGCTAACTGATCCAGAGACTCATTGATGTAGATAATGTCGATCCACGATTCATTTCGGATTGACTCTACTGCCATTATCTGCTCGCGTCGCGGTCGCTTCAACGGGCTTTGCATCAGGGCGACCAGTTCTGCAAGAATGTAATTTGTGGTTACAAAGCGATGGCCTTCTTCCCTGAGGGCATAGACCAAGGCGCGAGCTTCACGATGAAGCGCTTCGTTCTGAATGTAATAATGGCCCCAACCGGAAGTGTCGACAAAGATCGTCGGACGAGTCATGGCTTTAATCCATCTTCATACACCGCCATACCAATGAATTCGTCATGACGGTCGCTCACATGGGGGATATCCGAAGTGATGAAGCCTGCAAGCTGAAGGACTTTATCCTCTTTGTCTGGAATAGGAATCATCTCACCACGTTTGGCTGCTTGCAAGATATCCTCTACCCAGGATAGAAAGCTATCCCGTGCATCTTCATCCGTCGATATTCCCTGCGTGAATGCGTCACCAGAATCGTCGTTTTCCCTGACCTGATACACGGACGGAACCTCGCGTAAGGTTGCATTTTGTGCTTGCAGCAGCGCTTCGACGGCCCGACGGGGCACGCGCACATTGCGCCCGATACGTACGGATTCCAGCTTACCGCTTTTGATATAGCGACGAATGGTCATCTCATGCAATTGCAGGAGTTGGGCAACCTGTTTGATGGTTAATAGTTCATCCATGATAGGCTCACCGAATGCAGAGGGCGAATCATCCTTCTATACATCAGTATGCACCAGTTAACATGAGTTGTCAAAAGCGTGCCAGAGAGGGTGTGTATCCCAGGAATGTGGTAGAAATGAGTCAGGCTGTGCCCCCGGCCAGCCACAACACCCCTGCTGTGATCACTGCCCCCAGCACTGCGCCTGCCAGCAACTGTGCAGGCGTGTGTTTTTTACGATGCAGCCGCGCCCAGGCTACCAGCGGCAGGCTAAGGAAAGTCCACCAAACCCCTGTTCCGAACACGAAGATCAGTAGCGTGGCAAAGCCGCTGACTGAAACCATGTGCAGGCTGATCTTCCAGAAATTGGAGATGGTGAACATGGTGATGCCCAGGCAGGCATAAACCAGCGCCAGGGCCCAGACCATGTGGGGAGCGCCGCCCAGCCATAGAACCACCAGGGCCAGCAGATCACTGCTAAGGCTGACCAGGATGAAGCGAGGTCGCTCCTCCCGGTGCGATAACTCCAGATCGCTTACCCATCCCTTTTTCATGCCGATGAGAATATAGGCCAGTGGTATGCCGGTGAGCACCAGCAGCGCCAGCAGCGCCCATACCACCCCAATCCAGCCAGCCACGTGCCAGCCGATGGCAGGGAAGATAAGCAGGGAAAGAAATGAACTGTCGAAAAAAACAGAGACCCAGCGGGCCAGGCGATCGGGATTCATGGCGATATCCTTGCAGGTATTCAATGGGAGGTGGTTTGCGAATCATATCAAGTTTAGCAGGATATGACACACAGCGCACATTTTCATCACAGCAGGCGACACGGGCGACGGCCCGCCGATACCGACAAAACGCTCTCGCAAAGCCGCCAAGAGCGCCAAGGATTTCTTGATTTGGCTCTTTTGCGTTCTTGAATATTGATGCCAATCTGTGTCCTGTTTACGGAACAGACCTACGGTGCGCAAGCTGCACGCCAAAACGGATGAAAATCTCTCGCCAAGACGCCAAGAGCGCAAAGGATTTTTTTCTATTTTTCCTAGGCGGCTTTGCGCCTTTGCGAGAGGCTTATTTACGAAGCAGACCTACGGTGCGCAAGCTGCACGCCAAAACGGATGAAAATGGGCGGCGACACACAGATGCAGGCGGGTGGCCTTTTTCTGTGGTCGGCCCGGCAACCAATGAATG
>JAJRXO010000007.1 GCA_024276255.1 Chloroflexota bacterium
GTTGTGAGGGAGCGCCCTCGACGTCGGCCTCCCCCTCGGGCGCGGGGAATTCCCTGCCCATCTCGCCTACTGAGGGCTCGATGAGAGCGGTCGAATGATTGAGATCCGGTGCGGGACCGGCAGCTATGCCATCATCGGCGCTCGTAAATACAGCCTCAACTGGACCGACGGTAATGAGGGTATCTGCGATTTTAGGCCCGTGCCCAGTCGGCCCGGCAGGCGGGATGGGCTCGACAGCATCATGAGAATTAGAATTAGGGGATTCGCTCATAAGGGTTCTGGGGGTGGGTGGGGCGACAGGCTATGGAAGCAATTATCTTGATATTTCCTGGCCGTGTTGCCAGTGCAGTTCCCGAATGACTCACTCCGTTTCGGGCGCCCATTCCCCATCGTCTTCGTCGGTCGTGATGCTGATGAGCATCAAGAAGGTGATGAGGATGAAGGCGATCAGGGCCAGGAAGGGGATGGTGACGAAACCGAACCAATTGATCCAGGTCGTGGTACAGGGGATGCCGGCGGAGCAGACGCCACCGTGATTGAAGAGCTGGGTCTTCTGTAACAGATAATGATAGGTTGAAAAGCCGATGCCCAGGATGGAAAAGGGGAGCACGTAGTAAGCGATCTGTTTTTCCTGGCGCAGTACGGCAATGAGAAGCAGCAGGGATAGGGGATACATCAGGATACGCTGATACCAGCACAGAGTACAAGGCACAAAGTGGGCAATTTCGCTGAAATAGAGACTACCCAGCGTGGCAGTCCAGGCGACGATAAGAGCAAAGATGCGACTATTACGTTCGATGAAGGTGGACATAGGAACTACTGTGCGGGGTTGGAGGTGAGTCTCCCAAAATAATAGACGTGAATCGAGATACCTAGACACGCTCGGCCGCGGCCAGAGCACGGGCTTCGGCGCCAATGAGGATGTTGAGGGCATAGTCGCGGCGCTTCTTGGGGATGTCGTTCCAGCCTTTGCCAGCCTGGATCAGACGCCGTACATTTCCGGGCCCCCAGTTATAGGCAACGAGGACCCACTGGTCGCCGGTGAGCTTCAGTTTTTCGGCCAGATATTTGCGCAGATATTGCAGATAGGCAGCACCTACCCGCACATTGCTCTCGGGATCGAAGGGATCGAAGACGCCGACTTTGGGCGCCCACTCCATCCAGGTCTCGGGAAGGATTTGCATAATGCCCATGTCGTTGGCCTGGCCAATGGCCAGCGGGTCCCAGCGGCTTTCGCGCCAGGCCTGCTCGGCCAGCAGGTGCTTGTCGAGCCCGTATTCCGATGCCACGCGACTGAAGAGCTGCTCGTATTCTTCAACGTCCATGGCTGGATGGGGAGTTGGGAAGACCGGACGGTGGGTACATGGATGCCTGGAGGCCGTGAAATTGCGCTACGAGGTCTGATAGGATTATAGCATTGTCTGGGGGGAGGAAGCCAGAGGGGATTATTTCGCCACAAACGACGGCGCACCGGCGGCGATGGAAGATCGGCTGGAGGGCCAGTTTCCGCCCCCTATATTGTATCCCAGCCTCTGTGGACCAGGTGTCGGGCGAGCATCACCCGTATGGCCCGTATCCCGGCTTGGCTTGCAGGGCATGTTCGTGTATGATCGGGTGTGCGACATCGTGGTCGCCATTCCTATTTCTCTCATCACTCAATCATTACGAATAGCATATGTTACTCGAAGTAAAAAATCTTACGAAAGTCTACGAAGACGGCACAAAGGCCCTGACCAACGTGTCGTTTACACTGGACGAAGGCGAGTTTGTGGTGCTGCTTGGCTTAAGCGGTTCCGGTAAATCGACATTGTTGCGATGTATCAACCGATTGGTCGAGCCCACATCCGGGCAGGTCATTCTCAATGGCAAGGATCTGACCGCAGCCGGGGGCGCCGAGTTGAGGTACATGCGACGGGACATCGGCATGGTTTTCCAGCACTTCAATCTGGTGAGACGCTCATCGGTGTTGCGAAACACCCTGTCGGGCCGATTGGGATACAACAGTACCCTGCGGTCGATACTGGGCATCTGGTCGCAGGCTGATCAGCAACGGGCTTTTCAAAACCTGGAGCGGGTAGGTCTGCTGAACAAGGCATTCAATCGTGCTGATGAACTGTCGGGGGGGCAGCAACAACGTGTGGGCATCGCCCGGGCCTTGATGCAGGAGCCCCGCTTGGTGCTGGCCGATGAACCTGTCGCCAGCCTGGATCCGGTGCTTTCCCATTCCATCCTCAAGTATCTGGAAGATCTGAACAAGGAGGGCATTGCTGTGCTGTGCTCGTTGCACATCCCCTCGCTGGCCCGACGCTATGCCACCCGCGTCCTGGCTCTGAACAATGGCTACCTGATGTTTGACGGCAAGCCGGAGGAGTTGGACAACGCGAAGTTCAAAGAGATCTACGGCCAGGATGCCGAGAGTCTGGAGGAATAATCATGGCAAAAGATAAGGATACCGACAAGAAAAGAGTTCTGAAACCCGAACGCCTGGACCGCACCCCCTTGCAGATATCGGTTAACTTGATACTGATTGCGCTCTTTCTTTTGACCTATACCTACGGCTGGCGCGTCACCGAGATCGATATCTCCAAGCTGTTGTCCCCTCCCGATGGCCTGAAAGGGTTGGTCAGTGATTTGTTCCATCCCGATATTATATCGCGTGATGCCAAGACCTATCGTGTGTATCGTACTTACTTGATCCCCTGTGATCCGACGCGGGAGCGGGCCGGTGAAGTGGGCGAGGGCGTCACGCTGTCGCCCGATTGTGGCAATATCGGTGATATTGTGACCATTGCCGGCGAGGGCTTGCGCCCCAATACCGACGGCACCATTGCCTGGCGCACGCAGCAAGGCGGCACCAAGATATTGGCACAATTCAAAACGGATGAGAACGGTTCTTTTTCGTTTACGACCCGCGTGCCCGAAGCGCCGCCCGGCCAGACAAAAGGCCAACACGGCGCAGAGGTAATCCTGCACTGGGAGGAAGGGTCCCTCCAGCTCAGTGAAACGGCCAGGCAGGTCCTCGACAAGATGCTGGAGACCATTTTCCTGGCGTTAATGGCCACCACGCTGGGCGTGGTGCTGGCGGTGCCGGTGAGTTTCCTGGCAGCCCGCAATGTAATGGGCACCACCCGCGTGGGTATGATTATTTATTTCCTGGTGCGCCTGTTCCTCAACATTCTGCGCTCGGTGGAGACCTTGATCTGGGCCCTGATCTTTATCGTATGGGTCGGTATTGGCCCCTTTGCCGGTGTGTTGGCATTGACCCTGCATTCGATAGCTGCCCTGGGTAAACTTTATTCAGAAGCGGTTGAGAGCATCGATCCGGGCCCAGTGGAGGCCGTGCAGGCAACCGGCGCCAACCGTATCCAGACGGTGGTTTATGCCATCCTGCCGCAGGTGCTGCCACCCTTCCTCGCTTTCACCATCTATCGCTGGGACATCAACGTACGCATGAGTACCGTGATTGGTCTGGTGGGAGGTGGTGGTATCGGCTTTCTGCTCATCCAGTGGATCAACCTCATCCAATATCGTCAGGCGGCCACGGCTGTGTGGGCGATTGTGATTGTGGTGGCAGCCATGGATTACTTCTCGGCCTGGATTCGCGAGAAATTGATCTGAGGCAACGGGCGTAGGGCGCTTACAACAAATAGCGCCAGGTAAATCAGGGATTTGCCTGGCGCTATAATTATCTGTGGGGTTGCTGTCAGGGGACGACTTCTTCGGCCGGTTGAGGTTGCGAGGGCTGATCATACATGCCTCGCCAGTCGTTCAGGCGGATCTTGAACACATCCCAAAGCATTTTCCAGGTATCACGCAGGGGGTCTACGCGACTATCGTCATCGAAATACCAGTTGATGGGCACCTCGGCCACGCGGGCGCCATCCTTGAGTGCGATGTACAGGGCCTCTACATCGAATGACAGGCCGGTGAGTGTTTGCCGGGCAAACACGCGGTGTGCCCAGTCGCGCTGAAAGAGCTTGAATCCACACTGCGTATCATGAAAGCCGGGGATGGCCAGGATGCGTACGATCCAATTGAACACACGGCCCATGATGTGTCGATATTCGGGTTCGTCGTAGCGGACTGCCCCCGGCGCCTCGCGGCTGCCGATCACCACGTCGGCGTCCGCCATCTGCGGGGGCAGAAACTTCTCTACCTCGGCGATGGGCATTGAAAGATCGGCATCGCAAATGAATAGATACTCACCCTGCCCCTGCATGATACCCTCGCGCACGGCAATGCCCTTGCCTTTGGCACTGTGCAACACCCTGATGTTGTCGTGTCGGCTGGCATAACTTTCAGCGATCTCCGTGGTGCGATCCACACTGCCGTTTTCTACAATCAATATCTCAACAGAATAGGGCACCGTCTGCATCCACGCCAGGATCTGCTCCAGCGAGCGCGGCAAACGATGTTCTTCGTTATAGGCTGGGATGATGATGCTGAGTAAGGGAGTCTGGGAATTTCGATTCATGAGAATAAAAAC
>JAJRXO010000066.1 GCA_024276255.1 Chloroflexota bacterium
CAGTTCTCCATCGATTCTGTCTGACGGGTGAATGCCATGAGCCAAGCAAATCACGACTCCTGGATACAACGACGTTATCAGCAGTTACAGAGTGAAAACGATGTCTCTGCCCAGACTGTGCGCTATTTTCTGATCTTTCTCGCTGGAGTGCTCATTGGCTGGTTCGTCATCGGCTGGTGGTTGTGGCCGGTGCGTTATACCGCGGTATATCCCAACGAATTGCGCAGCGACGCCCGCAGTGAATACTTCCGTATGGTGGCTGAGAGTTATGCCGCCACACAGGATATCGGCCTGGCCGCGCAGCGGCTGAAATACTGGACGCCCGAAGAGCTGGGACCGCTGCTCAGCGCCGAAATCGAGGCCACGCGGCCGGTCAATCCGGCCGTGGCCGACCGCATGCAGCAGATATTCATCCTCCTGCGACTTTCTGCCGAGGGCCCCGCCCCCGGCCAACCGGCCGCGCCCAGATCTCTGAGCGATCAATTGCGCCTGCTACTGGCCCGCCCGATCGCGCGCGTGGGCCTGGCAGTGTTGATACTGGGCGTTATCGCCTGGCTGATCATACGGGCGATGGAACGACGCGCCCCGGTCGCGCCTGAAACCCCCGTCAGCCTGGAAGATATGGCGGATGAAGAAACGCCGCCAGATTTTGAGGATATCATTGCTCCCCCCGCTCCGACGATGCCGGATGAACCCCCGTGGGACGAGGGAGAATACGAAGAGGACATGCCGTTTGACGAGGAAGAGGAACCCCTGCCGGAAGAGGAAGAAACGGCCGTTTCGGAACCTGAATCAGTCCTGCCACCGCCGTTAACGCCCCCACCGCTGAGTGATGAGGAAACGGACGAGGAAGAGAATGATGAAGAGGAGCCTTTCTCAGAAACTTTCCCCACCCGCGGTCCCGAGCAGACGCCCTCCCCCGCAAAGCCCTCTGCGCCCACACCGCCCCTGCAAATGGGCGACGACGCTGAGCGCTTCATATTCGAAGGTGATCCGTATTATAATCAGATATTCGCCATCGAAAAGGAGGGGGAGTATCTGGGCGAATTCGGCATGGGTGTGGGTGAAACCCTGGCCGACCAACCCAATCACATCCTCACCATGGAAGTGTGGCTGTTCGAAAAGCGGGATATCCGCACTGTCACGGCGGCCCTGATCCCGCCGCAGATCTATCGTGACAGCGAGTTACGTCAGGAGCTGCTGGACGGTGACATTATCCCCGTGGCCCTGGAACCCGGAGCCACCATCCATCTGGAAACCGAGGGCCTGGAGGTGGTGGGGCAGGTACGCCGCGTGGAGTTCAGCCCCTCGATCGAGGACCGACCGACGATCCGCTATCTCGAGCTGGATATGGTGGGGCGAGAAAAAGACGGCGAGAGCAGCATCAGCGCTCCGCCGTGGTAGCAAGTATCGAAAACCTGCCAGATGACAAGCCCTGGCAGGTTTTTTTCGTCACACCCGCTCGTCAGGATCAAACAGGCGCTTGTATTCCTGGATGGCATAACGGTCGGTCATTCCGGCCAGATAATCGGCCACCACGCGATGCAGGCCTTCATCTGAGCGTTCCACCTTTTGCAGGGTGGATGGAGGTAGCTGGCGGGGTTCAGTGATGTACGCCTGGAACAGCCGTGTCATGATACGTTCGGCCTTGGCCGACATGCGCATCACCCGATAGCCGCGATAAAAATTCCGGAACAAGTACTTCTTTTGAATGCTGTTTGCGGCGTCCATCTCGGGGCTGAAGCCGGCGAGATTGTGGCCCACGGCTCGCAGATCGGCGACCGATTGAATGTGATGTGCTTCCAACTGGGCCCGCGTGTGCTGGATGGCGTCGGTCATCTCTAAACCCACAAGGCGACGGATGATGCGGGCCCGCAACATGGATGGCAGTTGCCGCGGCTCATAGGATTCACCCAGCGAATCCATCACCATCTGCCACAACGGCTGGGTGGCCAGGTCTTCCACGTGCAAAATTCCGGCATAAAGACCATCATCCAGATCACTGGTATTCCAGGCAATCTCATCAGCCAGATTGGCCAACTGACATTCCAGCGTGCCCGCCAGGGCAGGCTCATAACCGGCGGCGTCACTGACATCGTAATCTGTGTCGTGCTTGACCACGCCTTCGCGTACTTCGTAGCTGAGATTAAGGCCGGGGAAATCAGGGTAACGCTGCTCCAGCTTCTCCAAGATGCGCATGGTTTGCCGTTGATGGTCAAAACCGCCGTGATCTTTCATCAGCTGATTGAGTATATGCTCGCCGGTATGACCGAAAGCCGGGTGTCCCAGGTCGTGCGCCAGGCAGATCGCCTCGGTCAGGTCTTCGTTGGCGCCCAGCGCCCGCGCCAGGGTGCGCCCCAATTGCGCCACCTCGATCGTATGCGTCAGACGATTCCGGTAGTGATCGCCTTCGTGATACACAAAGACCTGGGTCTTGTACGCCAGTCGGCGGAAGGCCGTGGTGTGAATGATGCGATCCCGATCCTTCTGGTAAACGGTACGATAATCAGCTTCGTCTTCAGGATACAGTCGCCCGCGAGTATCCGCGCTCTTCATGCCCCAGGGTTCGAGAATTCGAGCCTCGCGTTGTTCGAGAATCTGGCGAGTCAGGTACATAAGTTGATTTGACCTCCGGTTACGCGCACGCTAAAAACAGGCGATTTGCCGTAACAGCATGCTTTCGTCATAGATCGATAAAAAGGGCTTTCGTTCGCAGTATAGCAGTGTTTGGGGGGGATTTGTCAACACAAGGCGCAGCAACGGCTGGTGGGATGAAGGAAATACCAGCAGATGAGCGGGGCAGCCGCACCGGCAATCACTGCTGCCAAAGCCAGGAGCAGGAACGCTGGCCGAGGCCGTAGCGACCAGATTCTGCACCCAGGTGCATTCCCGAACATCGTCGCCCTCACGCATCACCACCGCCACGGGTTGATGCTGGCTGGTCAGCGCATCGATATGCCAGTGCGGGCGTTTATGGGGGCGCAAGTGTCGGCTCACACGAGCCCGCAGCCCCCCGGGGCCCGCAGCCGAGCCCACATACACCGCACAGCCGGCGGGCATGTGCACCTGCCCCAAACGCCCCACCTGCAGGGTGAGCGCCTGCGGCAAGTGAATAAACAGGGCGTAGATGCCTTTGGCGTTGGACGCAAGATTCTGCATGCCCTGATTGTATCGCTAAACCCAACCGGGTCCCAAGGTGCTTGAGATGGATGCATTTCATCGGGGTCAGGCATCTGGCCCGGCCATCGCGCTGCAAAATGTATGAAAAACGTGCCCCCAAATTGAAGGACACAACCGGCGCAAAGGCCTTTTGACAGAGCCAGATGATTGTGTTATTATTCGAAGTGAGCACACGTGTGTTCATCAAACAAACTCGATCTTTTTTCTTCTTGCTCCGCTGGAGGTAGCTCACATGAAAGGCTTGGTTCTCGATGCCAAATGGGATCCCCGCCCCGACTATAAGGTCTCTGAGTGGGAAAAACAGACAGGCAAAGCAATCACCGGAAACAGCATCTGGCGCAACCCCAAACTGGAAGTGCGCGAATGGCCCGATCCGCAACTCGGCCCCAAGGATGTCATGCTGGAAATACAGGCCTGTGGCGTGTGTGGTTCAGACATGCATTTTTATGAAACCGATCAGGATGGCTACATTCTGTATCCCGGCCTCACCAAATTTCCCACCATCCTGGGACATGAATTCTCCGGGAAAGTGGTGGAGGTTGGCTCTGAAGTAACGCGACTGCACGTAGGGGATTATGTCACGGTTGAGGAAATGATCTGGTGTGGGCGCTGTACTGCCTGCCGTAATGGATACCCCAACCATTGTGAAAACCTGGAAGAAATCGGCTTTAC
>JAJRXO010000067.1 GCA_024276255.1 Chloroflexota bacterium
GTCTCGCCCAGCTCCACGCGGAAGGCGATGGGCTGGCCCGCCGGATCGACGGGCTGCTCGAGCGCGGCGCGATTGAGTTTGAGGTAGAAAGCAAGCGCCTGTTCTTCGATGGTGTCGGGCTTGAGGCTGCGGAAGGGAGCGTCGACATAACGCACGAGCTTGCTGCCGCTGCCTTCTTCCTGATAGACGACCGTCTGTTGTTGCGTCCATTCGCGGGCAGTCCAGGCCACGCCGCCAACGATCGCCAGCACGGCCGCGAAGATGAGAAAGCGCATGAATGTGCGGATGATGTTCATAGGATAGGATATCGGATCAAGGGATTGCGATCTGGTTTTGCAGCAGCAATTGACAGGGGTGTCGGTGTTGAGGAAGGATTATGCCGGGGGACGGGCATCGTCCGCGGCCGGTGAAGCAGCGCGTTGCTGGTCGAGAAAGGCCTGCAGGAACACCGCCGCCGCTACATCGTCGTTGTGTATTTTCTTACCGCCGGGCTTGCGGGGGCGATTCTGGCGGATGATCTCGTCGGCGGCGAAGGAGCTCAGCCGTTCATCGACGAATTGCACGGGCAGGGGGAGATGGCGACTCAACTGTCGGATGTAGTTGCGCACGCGTTTTGCCTGCGGACCTTCGCTGC
Source organism: Chloroflexota bacterium (assembly GCA_024276255.1). GTDB lineage: Bacteria > Chloroflexota > Anaerolineae > J102 > J102 > JAADGC01. The sequence continues at coordinate 635 of JAJRXO010000067.1, forward strand.
CATCCATGTTGTAGGGCAGGCCCACCAGTAAGACATCGGCTTTTTCCTGGCTGGCCACGCGGGCAATGGCGGCGAAGTCGGCGCGTTTGCTGCTGCGATTGAGGATGCTGTGCGGTCTCGCCAGACCGACCAGGCTGTTGCCTACGGCCAGGCCGATACGTTTGTCACCGATATCCAGCGCCAGATAGGTGGTCATGATTCAGGGACTCTGCAATACGCGCACGCGGATGCGGGTGGCGATGAAGGGCAGGCGGCCGAGCCAGTTGGGGCTGAGTTCGATGACGGGTGGCTGGTCCAATTCAAAAGCCTCTTGCAGGCGTTGCGGGGCTTCGGCCAGGGGAACGCCGCGCAGCACGGAGCGCACGTCACTGATCTTGATCGGCAGCAAGGCGTCGGCGCTGGCCGTGAGGGTCATGTCGACCGCTTCGTCGCTGAAACGCACAAACGTGGGGTCGCTGACCTGGATACTTTCTTCCAGCAGGAAGTGATCAGACGGAATGCTCTCGCGCAGGGTGCGCTCCACCAATGCCTGGGCGTCTTCCACGTTCACCGCCAGGCCGCGGGCCAGTAACTGCAGTTGCAGGCCCAGCTCCTCGGCGCGTTCGCCGGCAAAGCGATCGTAGGTTTCGGCCAGGGTGAATGTGTGCACGGTTTCGGGCGGAATGACCTCTCCCTGTTGCAGGCTTTCTCCCAGCCGGGCATACGCCTGCTGCTGCAATTCAGCCTGCAATTTGCCCAGAAGCTGCTCCTTGTCGGCTGCTGTGACCACGGCGACCGGTTCCACTGTGCCGCCGGCGGTGGGGGATTCGTTGCTGACGCGCAACGACAGATTCAGGGGCCCTTCGATTTCGTTGATGGTGAGCGCTGGAATGTTGCCCTTGCGACCCGGTTCCACGGCCTCGATGGGCGCAGTGGTGCTCTGGCCGATGCCAGCCGTGACCGTAATGGCCTCGGTGATGCGAAAGCGCACGTTGTTGCCGGTGGTGGTGCGCACGATGGTGTTCTCGGGCACGGGGATATCACGGGCGGTACGATTGATAAAACGAACCGTGCCCGTGGCTTTGCCCACCGGCGCTTCTTCCAGGCCGGAGGTGGCAATGGTGTCGAAGCCTTCAACGCGGGTTTGCACATTGCGGGCTGGCACCAACAGGTTGAAATAGCTGGGTTCTTCGATGCCCACGCGGGCGGTGATCTGTTCGGAGCTGACAAAGCGCGTGCGGGCCGGCACCAAGGTGACGGTGGCCTGGGGCAACAGCAATACGGCTGCGCCCACAGCCAGGCCGCCCACAATGGCCAGTATCAACAGATAGCCCAGGATGGTCAGCCACAGGGGGCGCTTGCGACGCCGGGTGTAACCCACGATGATGGTTTTGTGGGGCAGGGTGATGATATCGGGCGCTTTCAGGTTCAGTCCCACATCGGGCGGCGGCTTGATGACGGTGGGCCGCATCTGGTGGGGGGCAGGTAGCGTCGGCGGGGGCGAGGGATAGCGCCAGCGTTTGTCTGCGCGGGTTGCGGAACGAAAGGTGGGAATGCGGGCTTTACGGGCGTGATAACGGATATCGGCGTCGTTCGTGACCAGCCCCACCTGCACCTGCATGGCATCGGCCTGGCGGCGCAGGCTCTGCAAACGTACCGGATGCGCCAGGTCGTCGGCCTCATCGGGCAGGATCAATAAAACCTGCTCGCCGGGTTCGGCATAGCGCAACGCCGCGATAGCCGCGGCCGCAGTGGCGGGGGTAGGAAGTTCGACTTGATGTTGAATCATAGAAGCCATGCGGTGGCCTCTGGGAGGCCGGCCGGTGGATAGAATTCAGGAGCTGAGTTGTTGGGCGATAATGTCGGGGGCAGCGGCCAGGGCAGCATCCAGCCTGGAGATATCGCGGCCACCGGCCTGAGCCATGTCGGGGCGACCGCCGCCGCCGCCGCCGATGATGCGGGCCAGGGCTTTGACGAGCTGGCCGGCGTGCGCCCCGCGCTGAACCACGTCTTTGGTGGCAGCCGCCAGCAGCATGGGTTTGTCGTTGAGCACGGCGCCCAGCACCACCATGCCCGAGCCCAGTTTGCTGCGCAGATCGTCGGCCATGATGCGCAGGTCATCGATATCGGCTGCCTGCACGCGGGTGACGATCACCTTCACTCCGGCCACGTCGCTGGCATTGGCCACGACCTCGCGGGCCTGCCAGGTCATGAGCTGCTGGCGGAGTTTTTGTAGCTCGCGCTGCATGGCGCTGAGCTGTTCTTGCATTTCCTGCACCTTCTGGGGCACAACCGGTGGCGGCACGTGCAGGGCACGGGCCACGTGCTCCACGGCGTAGATGCGATCGAGGGCATAGGCTTCGGCGCCGAAACCGGTCACGGCCTCGATACGCCGCACGCCAGCCGAGACCGAGCCCTCGCTGGTGATGATGAACGAGCCGATCTGGGCGGTGTTTTCCACATGGGTGCCCCCGCACAGCTCATAGCTCCAGGTGTTTTCTTTGCTGCCCACGCGTACGGCGCGCACCATGTCGCCGTATTTCTCACCGAACAGAGCTGTGGCCCCTTCTGCCAGGGCCTCCTTGATGGGCTTCCACTCGATGATCACGGGATAATGGTTGAGGATGGCCTCGTTCACCATATCGGTGATGTGGCGCAATTCATCCTCGGTGAGGGCTTTGTCATAACGAAAGTCGAAGCGCAGCCGATCAGGGGCGACCAGAGAACCGGCCTGCTCAACGTGCTCGCCAAAGAGATTGCGCAGGGCCCGGTGCAGCAGGTGGGTGGCGGTGTGATTACGCATGATGTCCCAGCGGCGGCGACTGTGCACGCGGGCAATGACCGCGGCCCCCACCTGCGCCCGGCCGCCCTGCAAA
>JAJRXO010000008.1 GCA_024276255.1 Chloroflexota bacterium
AGGAGTTTTGGCATGTACATCGTGCACCATATCTGGCCTCATAGGGTCAGTTGCACCAGGGGAATTGGGTCAGGTGTACCTTGTTGGCGACGGGGCCCCCTTCTATACTGAAGATAGTTCATGAACACACCTCCAGGAGGATCACCCGAAGGTTGCTGTCAGCAATTTCGTCAGCTTTTGTCTTCCAACACCGCATATCCACTTTTCAAATTCATTTTTTAAGGAGATGTAGGAGAAATGCAACAAAACAAATGGTTTTCGATTGTCTGGCCGATTGTCGCTGCTGTGCTGGCCGCAGTGCTGGCAATCGTCATCGTCAATGGTCAGGTCAAAGCCAAATTCAACGAAGCAGATCGCAGCCTGACCCTGTGGAATATCCAACCCGGTCTGGGCACAGTCATGATTGAATACGCCACCCGCATGGGGAATTCATGGTGGGCAGCTGACGCCGGTAACTGGGATATGGTGAATTATCAGTTGAAAGAGATGACCGAGATCCAGGAAGTAGGCGAGGCCACCCGCCCCGGCCATGCTGAAGCACTCAAAGAATATGAGCATAAATATCTCGATCCGCTGATGGATGCTGCCAAGAATCAGGACATGGCCGCATTTACCTCTGCCTACGATCAGGCGATTACCGGCTGCAACAAATGTCACGGTGAAACAAAGGGCAAAGACGGCAGCAGTTATCGCTTCGTGAAGATTACCCGCCCCTCCAGTACGGCTCCCTTCTCGAACGTCGACTGGCAAGGACAATAATCCAACGGAGTAATAGCATAATGGCTGACGAACGGTGTGACGCCGCGGCTGAGGAGAAGCTCCTCCTCAGCCGTCGGCAATTCAACAAATGGCTCATTGGTTCCATCGGTGCATTCATAGCCACCGCTACGGGCGTCCCTGTCGTGGGGTCGGTCGTATCGTCTGTATTTTCAAAAAGCCAGGGCATAGAGGTCAAACTGCGCAAGCTGGAAGATTACCCTGTGGGAGAACCCACCCTGGCGCAATTTACCATCACTCGCACAGATGGCTGGCAACACACCCTGGAAAGTCGCAGCGTCTGGGTGCTTCGCACCAGCGAGAATGAGGTAACCGTCTTCAATGGCCGCTGCACCCATCTGGGTTGTGCCTACAACTGGAAGGAATCGGGTAAGGAAGCGGACCATTTCGTGTGTCCGTGCCACGACGGTGTCTTCACCAAGGAGGGCGAAGTGGTGGCGGGGCCGCCGCCGCGTCCCCTCGACACCTTGCCGATTGAGATCCGGGATGGCACCGTGGTAATCACCTACAAAGACTTCCGCCCTGGCGTGCCAGAGAAAACGGAGGTGTAGGCAACCATGACGACCCGATTTTCTGAGTGGTTTGATGAACGAGCCGGTGTCAAGAAACTGAATGAGGTCCTGCTCTTACGGAAGATCCCGCGTGGTGCCGGATGGTTATACACCCTTGGCTTTGCCACGCTATTCGTCTTTGTTATTCAGGCTGTGACGGGCGCCGTGCTGGCCCTGTATTATGTGCCCAGTCCCGATCATGCTTACGAGACCGTGCGCTTTATCCAATACACCGTACCTCTGGGCAGCATCCTCCGCGGCCTGCACCACTGGGGGGCCTCCACCATGGTGGTGCTTCTGGGGCTGCACTTGCTCACGGTCTTCGTGATGGGAGCATACAAACATCCCCGCGAACTGACGTGGGTGATTGGCGTGGCCCTGCTGCTGATCGTTGTGGTTGCCGGTTTCACCGGTTACCTCCTGCCCTGGGATCAGAAAGCCTACTGGGCCACGACCGTGGGCACCAGCATGGCCGGTACGGTGCCCGTCATTGGCGATGCCCTCCTCAAGATCATACGGGGAGGTGCCTCTGTAGGTGCGCTCACCCTTACCCGCTTCTACGGCGCCCATATCCTCATCCTGCCGATACTCTTCCTGCTTACCATCGCTGCCCACCTCTATCTCGTAGTCTATCTCGGCGTCTCCGTGCCCCCCTGGCTCTGGGAATCCGATAAAGAAGAACTGCCGGAGGACGAGAAAGAGCGCTACAATCTCTTCAAAAAGCAGGGGCATCCCTTCTGGCCGGACATCGTCGTCGAGGATGTGATCATCAGCCTCGTCATCTTTCTGATTCTGCTGGCGCTGGTGGCCTGGGTAGGCACGCCCCTGGAGGCCCGGGCTGATCCCACGGCTTCCGACTATATCCCCCGCCCCGAATGGTATTTCCTGTTTCTGTTCGAACTTCTCAAGCTCTTCCCCGGCAATCTGGAATGGCTGGGCGTCATCGTTGTGCCCACGGTCTTGATCCTGGCGATCCTTCTGCTGCCGTTTTACAGCCGTGAACGATCGCGACGACTGGAAAAACGGCCTGTTACCCTGGGGGTGGGCACGCTGTTCGTGCTCGCGGTGGTGATCCTGACGTTTGCCGGCTGGAAATCAACGCCGCCGACCCATGTCACGGAACGCGGCATCGAACTGAACTCGACGCAGATCCTGGGCCGCAGCCTCTTCGCTAGCCAGTGCGCATCCTGTCATGGAGATGAGGCACAGGGCACGAATGACGGCCCCTCCCTGCAACAGATCGGGGATCTGCGCGATCCGGCCTTCATCCACAGCTACATCGAGAACCCGAAGGCGCTGAATCCAGATGCGGAAATGCCTGCGTCCATTCCTCCCCCGGGAGAAGGTCAGCAGGTGCTCACCCATGTGCAGGTGGAGGACATCACCCAATACCTGAGCACATTTCATGCGGAGGACTGACATGTATAAGAAACCATGGATTGGCTTCCTGCTCGTGCTGATTGGCGTTTTGCTGGGAGGCGCCGTGGCGGGAGGGATGTACCGGATCGAAGCCACCGAGCGAACACAGATGGGCAGCGATCCCACCGATGCGCTCCCTGTACCGGCCCCCATCACGCTCAATGCCGCGACTGGCGATGAAACGCGCGGTCGGGAGGCCTATGATCATGCCTGCTCCGGTTGTCACGGTACCCTCGGTAAAAGCGACACCCCCCTGCACGGGCCCATTCTCAATGTATACTATCCCTCAGATGGGGTATTGGCTGCGATCATTCGTAACGGCTACGGCACCATGCCTGCCACAGATGAACGTCATCTGTCAGATCAGGAAGTAGCCGACATCATCGCTTACATTCGCACCTTCCCCTGAGGATAGTCCTCCTCCACTGTCCCCCCGCCTTTTCCTCCGAGGCGGGGGGAATTTTTACTGTCCGGGATCATGAAGGCGCTGGGGGAATAGCGCCCGATGACAGACGGCTGTAAGGCGAGGGTTACATCAGATAGCGCTCGATATGGTGCCGCACCGCATAGGTGGCGGCCTCAATGCGATTCGACAGCTGTAATTTGCTCAAGATCGTGCTCACATGATTGCGCACGGTGATCGGGCTTAACATCAGCTCGGAAGCGATCTCGGCGTTGCTCTTGCCCTGGGCCACGAGGGCCAAGACATGCAATTCTCTGGGGCTCAGGTCATGGAAAGCCGACCCCTCCATCTCGCGCTGTGTGCGTTGCACCTGTTCCAGCAATTGTCGGGTGACCTTGGGACCCAGGACGGCATCCCCGCGGCTGACAGTACGGATGGCATGGAGCAACTCATCGGTGCTCAGTTGCTTGAGCACGTAGCCCGATGCGCCGGCCGCAATGGCCTCCGTGAGCAATTCTTCCTCAACGTAAGAGGTAAGCATGAGCACCTGGGTCTGGGGGTGGCGTAGCCTGATGTCACGACAGACATCGATCCCGCTGCGATCGGGGAGGCGAATGTCAAGGAGAACCACGTGGGGCTGCAACTGGCTGGCAAGGCGGACTGCTTCCTGAGCGTTCCCGGCCTCGCCCACCACCTCCATATCCTGCTCACCTTCCAGCAAGGCCCGCAGGCCCAGGCGGACTACGGCATGATCATCGACCAATAAAATCCGAATTCTTTGCATGATCGTCCTTTAGAGGAACCTCGATGTGAATATGAGTTCCTTCATGGGGTTGGCTGTGCAGATGTATTACTCCTCCCAGGAGATGAGTGCGCTCGCGCATGTTATTCAGGCCATAACCCAGCACCACATCAGAGGGCAGGCCGCGACCGTTGTCCTCAATGTCGAAAAACATCAATCCATCTTTGATCGAGACGCGCATGTTCACCCGCGTGGCCATGGCATGCCGGACGATATTGCTCATGGCCTCATTGGCAATGGCAAGCAGATGCCTGACCAGCGCCGGAGAAAGAGAAATGTCGGCCGGCAGGTCAAGGGACAGATCCACCTGCACCAGCGATTCGATGTGAAAAGCAGTGGCGATCTCTTTAAGGCCAGCAGTAAGACTCTGCCCGGTCGGTTGAGGACGTAGATCACTGACATAGTGGCGGATATCCGACACGGCCCGGTTCAGGAGGGCTACACCCTGTTGGATATGCTGGATGCTTTGCTGATCACGTCCCTGATTGATGTTGCGCTCTGCGGAGCGAAACAGCAGTCCGGCCGCATAAACAGTCTGTAAGGTGCCGTCATGCAGTTCGCGGCCGATGCGCTCGCGTTCGGCCAGCAGCATGTGCGATTCTTCCATATTGGTGATGTAGCGATCCAGCTCAACCTGAAACACCTCCATGACGCGGATGGTGGCGTAGGTCAAGACAAGCCCCAGGATGCTGCGATAGGCCTGGATGGGAAGCACGGTAAGCGCCTGCAAATTCTCCTGGTTGATCACATTGGCAGGGAAAAAGGGGCCTTCCGGTACTATAAGCCCCCCCATGATGCCATAACCGGCCAGCGCCAGCCCCGCCAGCCTCAACATGGAAATAATATGCTCCATGCGGAAGGGAGCAACGATCCGCCGCGCTTGATGGCGTAGACTGTAAGCCGCCAACATGCCGCCAGGAAAGCCCAGGCTATAGCGAGCAAGGATATTACCCAGGCGATGCCACTCCATCAGATTCTGTGATTCCATCAAACCCGGCACGAACAGGTACAGAATCCAGAACGTGAGGATGGAAATAGGGGCGTAACGCAGATAGCGCCA
>JAJRXO010000068.1 GCA_024276255.1 Chloroflexota bacterium
GGTGTTGCGTCAGCGGTGGATCCCCGAACTGCAACGCATGGGCATCAAATGGGTCAAATTCCTGCACGATGGTGGACTTGACTTCGCCGAAATGCTGCTGGAAGCCGGCATCATGCCCGTGGTACGGCTTTACCGCTTCCGGCCCAACTCCACCGACATCAAAAAGGCCACCCTCAGCCAAAAAGAGATCGACTATCTCGATGAATATGTAGCCCGCGGGGTGCGCTACTTCGAATTCAACAACGAACCCGAATTACACGGCGAATGGGAAGGGGGCCAGGTGCCAGAAAACGCTATCGATTATGTGGCTCAGGCTGCCATTCGCGACATGGAGACCATCCTCGCCCACGGCGGCTATCCTGCCGTACCTGCCACCGCCATCAGCACAAAATGGGATCTGATCGCCAAAATCATCGAACACGGCGGTCGTTCACTCTTTGACGAGCCGATATGGCTGGCCCTGCACAACTACGATCTCAACCACCCCCTCGACTATCCCTACGACGACGTCAACCAGAAAGGGACGGAGATCAGCCAGGAAGAATACGATCAGCTGGGACACGACGCCTGGTCGGGCGGACAATGGGGTTTTCGCAGCCGGGATTTCGTGAATCAGCAGCGGCGACAGGGCGCCAACCCTGGCCACACCATCCACGATGATCCCGCCAGTTTCCGGGCATACGAACGACTGGCCGATCTCTGCCAGCAGCACGTGGGGCGCTATCTGCCCATCCTCTCCACCGAGAGCGGCCCGATCGTGGGCGAAGCGCCCGATCCCCGCTATCCTACCACCACCGCCGCCATCCACGCCGAAAAGGCCGTGGAACAGGCGCGTATCATGATGGGCACCAGCGAACGCTATCCCGCCGCCCCGCCCTACTACTTCTGCACCTCATTCTGGCTCATGGGCAATACCATCCTCCTGGCCAATGGCTGGGAGCAACACGCCTGGTTTTCCGACACCTGGCCCGGTGGTAAGCTGCCGGCGGTCGACGCCCTGGCAAACCTGCCCAAGCAACCCCGCCCCGATGCCATCGCTTCACCCCGGCCGACCCGACCTGGCGATGAGGGGCCGGGCCAGCCGCCCTCGCTGACCGACAAGGGCAGCATCCGCGGCACCGTCCCTGGCTATCCCGACATCGACGTGATCCTGCGCTCCACGGACTACGCGGCCCAGACCACTACCGACTCCCAGGGCGCGTTCCTTTTCGCAAATGTACCGCCGGGCGACTATCGGCTCAGCGCACCCGCAGCTGGCATTGTGCGCTCCAATATCCATCTGACCGCCCGGCAGCAACTCACCATCGACCTCGGTGAGACTTCCCCACCTGCGCCAGCAACCGGATCATGGCAGGCCGAAGTACGACAGGCAGGCACCTCGCCCGGTTTCGGGATCATCCGCGTCAGCGTAGAGGGGCGCTTGGGCGAAGTGGTGCATATCAGTGCTCCCGGCTGGCAGGGCTACAGTCGCGAAAGCGGCAGTAAAACCGAATACGGCCCCTATGCCCTGGAATTCGCCCCCCTGGGGGCAGGCCGCTATACGCTGAGTATCCCCGCGCTCGATACGCAGACCGAGGTGGATCTCGACGCCAACGAAATCCTCTTCGTCACTTTCCGTCCCACCAGCGGCGAAAGCGGCGGTACGCCTGACCAGCCCGCAGCCGACAGTACGATTGCGGGCGAGGTACGCAATGGCGCCGGGCTCACCATTGTGCTCAGTGGGCCTCAGGGTGAGCTTGATACCCAGGTGGCAGACGACGAAACCTATCGTTTTGAACACCTGCCCGCCGGCACATACAGCCTGCGCATTCCCGGCACCGATCTCAGCCGTAACGGCCTGGTGCTCGATGGCCAGAACCAGCTCACCGCCAACTTTATCCTCAGCTCGCCCGATGAGCCCACAGCCCAAAGCGTGATTCAGGGGACTGTGAGCAATGGCGCCGGTTACACCATCGTGCTGCGCGGCCCCGATATCGAACAGCGACAGACCATCGGCGCCGATGAAAGCTATCGTTTTGCCAATCTGCCTGCCGGCACCTACCGGCTGAGCATCGAAGGCACTGATTTGCGCCGTAGCGGCCTGGTGATGGATGGCCAGAACCAGCGCACTGCCAACTTCACCGTCTCCGAACCATTGCGCCTGGGCACCATCAAGGGCCGGGTTCGTGGAGGAGCGCAATCGCAGGCTCTGCTGCGCAGCGTCACTGGCGATGAATGGGTGCACATGATCGACGAGGACGAAGAATTCTCCTTTCCTGATCTGGAGCCGGGCGAGTACACGCTCACCATCTTCACCGATAACGCCGATCTGGTTAGAAACCTGCAACTGGCCCCCGGCCAGATACTGGAAATCGAGCTGGACGCCACGGTCATTGTCCCCGAAGAACCGCGCCCCCTGGACTGGACATACACCGTTGAAGATGGCGGCCCGGGCCCCGGCTTGGCCGTCGTACGCGTCCGCATCGATGGCCAACCGCACCTGCCGGTGCGCATCTGGACCGAGGGTTGGACCGGCATGGTGCGCCATATCGGTGAAAAAGCCGAATACGGCGAGTTCGTATGCGAGTTCGCCCCCCTGGGCAGCGGCGATTACTGGATCGAGCCGGATGAGCTGGGCGTGGTGGCGCAGGTGCACGCGGATGGCCGACGAGTCATATGGGTGATCTTCACGCCCGAAAGCACACCCGAAGGTGAACTCCCGCCCCCGCCCAAGACCATCGATCATTATGTACTGGTGGGTGGCTTGCCGGTCGACAAAACCAGCTTCATCACTGCCCTGACCTACGTCGCCCGCTTCCGGCCGGCCCTGGGTTACAGCGTCACCGACGCCATGCGCGCCCGGCAGGTTTCGATCTGGGGCAGCGAACTCACCGTCTCGGCGGCCGAGGCCGAGCGCCTGCAAAAGGCCGGTTGCAAAGTAGAGCGCATCTTGCCTGAGCAACTGGGGGCTGTCTTGCAGCAGCGCCTCGATATCAATCTCCCTTACCCCAACTGATCCTCTCCCGGACACCCAGCCATGCGCATCGGCATCCTGCATCACCCCAAAATCCCGGCTTCACTCAATCTCGCCAATGACATCGACGACTGGTTGCGCGAGCGGGGGGTTGACTCGTGGACCGGATCCAGCTGGAACGCCGAGCGCATTGGCTCCGAGGTAGGGCATCTGGACATGCTCATCACCCTGGGCGGCGATGGCACCTTGCTGCGGGCCGGACGCCTGACTGCCCGCAACCAGGTGCCCATCCTGGGCATCAATCTTGGCCGCCTGGGGTTTCTCACCGAAGTACAGCCGGAACACTGGCCGGAACAACTGCACCGCGTGCTGGACGGTCAGTACTGGATCGAACGCCGGCTGATGCTGACGACCGAAACCTGGCGCGGGAATGAAAAAATGGGCGATGATCTCGATGCCCTGAATGAAGTCGTCGTCAGCCGCGGCAGCCTGGCGCGCGTGGTGCGCATCAGCGCCGAGATCAACGACAGCTATCTCACCACCTATGTGGCTGATGGCGTCATCGTGGCTACCCCCACCGGGTCCACGGCCTATGCCCTGGCCGCGGGAGGGCCCATTCTGCCCCCTGAACTACAAAATATCCTCCTGCTCTCCATTGCACCCCACCTCAGTCTGGCCCGACCATTGGTGCTCGATAAGGGCGCCACCGTCAACCTGAAGATACGTACCGATCACACTGCCATCCTCACAGTGGATGGTCAATTCCTGATCGATTTGCAGGATGGTGATAGAGTCGTAATTGCATCCAGCCCGCATCGGGCCTGTTTTGTACGCCTGCAACCCCGCAGCTACTTTTACCAAACCCTCATGGAGCGCCTGCGCCTTATCACCTGACGCTCCGCAATCATTTCAGGATTTCTTCGTGACAACCACTCCCCCCTCAATCTCCGAACTTCTCAGCACTGCCCGTTCTGCAGCCATTGCTGGCGATACAGACGCGGCCGCAGCGAGCTACCACCAGGTGCTGGCACTGGACCCCGATAACATCGACGCCTGGATGGGGCTGGCCGCTGTTCTCGACAGCACGGAGGAAAAACGCCAGGCATTGCACCGCGTGTTGGCCATCGAACCCAACCATCCTGAGGCGACCGCGGCGTTGCAAAGGCTGGACGCAACCAACCCACCTCCCGGTCCCGACTTTACGCTCTACTGTGCCAATCACCCCCATCGCGAGACCCTGCTGCGCTGCAATAAATGCAACAAACCGATCTGCACCGAGTGTGCCGTGCAGACGCCAGTGGGATATCGTTGCAAAGAATGTGTACGCGCCCAGCAGGATAAATTCTACACTGCCACCACCGTCAATCAGGTACGGGGCAGCATGGGCGCCGTGATCAGTGGTTTTTTGCTGGGCATCGCTGCCCTGCTGCTGGGACGTTTTATGGGATTCGGCTTTTTTGGCATCCTCATCGCCATCTTCGTGGGGCCGGCCCTGGGCGGATCTCTGGCAGAGCTCATCTGGCAGATTAGCGGACGCAAACGCGCCCGCATGTTTAACTTGATTGCCACTGCCATTACAGTTATCATTGCAACGCCAATAGCCGTCTTCCTCAGTGGCAATTTCCTGCTGCCGCTGATCGTCATCGCCCTGGCCGCCAGCACCATTTACGCCCGATTGCGCTAAACCCACCCACCTGCCATCCATGCTGCAAGAACTGCGTGTCCGCAATTTCGCCATCATCGACGACTTACAGGTCTCGTTTCACCGCGGCTTCAATGTGCTCACCGGTGAAACCGGCGCTGGCAAATCCATCATTATCGATGCCATCGAGCTTCTGCTTGGAGCCCGCGCCGAGCAATCGGTGATACGCGCCGGCGCCGACATCGCCAGCATCGAGGGGCTGTTCGAACTCAGTGGGGAGATCGGGGCCGAGGTGCAGCGCCTGTTGCAGAACGATGCCCTGGAAAACGACGAAGATTGGCTGATCCTGGCCCGCGATATTCGCCGCGGTGGACGCAGCGTGTCCCGTATCAATGGCAGGGCAGTTTCGCAACGTCTGCTTGCCGATATCGGTGGCCGCCTGGTCGATATTCATGGCCAGGGAGAACATCTGTCACTGTTGCGCGTGCGCACGCACGTCTTCTTACTCGATCGTTATGCCGGATTGGAGCCGTTGCGTTTGCAACTGGCCGCCCGCGTGGGTGAACTGAATGCTGTACGCCGCGATCTGCAGACCCTGCGCCGCGATGCCCGTGAATTGCGGCGACGCGTCGATCTCCTGAGCTATCAGGTGGAAGAGATCAACAGCGCGCAGCTCACCACAGGTGAAGATGAGGCGCTGGAGGCCGAACGACGACGTCTGGCCAATGCCGAAGCCCTGGCCGGACAATCGGCCATCATCGAAGCGTTGTTCAGCACGGGCAATAATGAGATCCCGCCCATGCTCGATATGATGGGAGAGACAGTGGAGCGGCTGGAAAAACTGGCCCGGCTGGACCCTGAATTGGAAGAGAGTCTGAGCCAGGCCCAGGATATTTTCGAGCGCATGA
>JAJRXO010000069.1 GCA_024276255.1 Chloroflexota bacterium
GGGTGAACCTGAACGGCGCCGGTATTCTGCCCCAGTATCGCGGTCGGGGTGTGGATGCCATGATGTTTGTGGAAGCGGCCAAGACCGTGCGCGAAGGCGGCTACAAGCACGCCGAGATCGTGCAGATCGACGAGGGCAATGTCAAGATGCAGGCCGAGATGGCAGCGCTGGGCGTCAACTTCTACAAACGTCATCGCATCTTCCATCGCGCCCTCTAATTCATCCAGCTCCCCTCTATCTTCTATCTGCGGCTGATTTGGGGGGAGATCAAACCTGGCTCTGGCTCCCGGGAGGTGCCCATGTCTTCATCTATCATCAGCAAAGCCATTATTCCTGCGGCCGGCCTGGGAACGCGATTGCTCCCGGCCACCAAGGCCCATCCCAAAGAGATGTTGCCCATTGGCCGCAAGCCCGCACTGCAATATGTGGTGGAAGAGCTGCAAGCTGCCAAGATACACGATATCCTGATGGTTACAGGACGTCGCAAACGCAGCATCGAAGATCACTTTGACGCGGATCCGCCCCTGGTGACGGCTCTAAAACAGGCGGGCAACGAAGCTCTGCTGCAGGATCTGGATTTTCTGGAAGGCCGTTCGCACTTTTTCTTCACCCGGCAGAGCGAGCCCAAGGGCCTGGGCCACGCTGTCAGCCTGGGAGCAGGTTTTGTGGAGGATCAGCATTGTGTGGTAGCTCTGGGTGACAGCCTGATCGCAGGTGAGAATCCGGCTGCCCCGCTGCTGGCCATGATGCAGGCTCATGTCGAGCTGAATGCCGCCGCCATGATTGCCGTGGAGATCGTACCTGCGGAGGAAACCTTTCGCTATGGCATCGTAGATGTGGGAGACCGTCAACCCACACCCGGCGAGCCCATGGTTGTGCAGGACATTGTGGAGAAGCCGCCCGCTGGCACGGCCCCTTCGCGCCTGGCCGTGGCCGCCCGTTATGTGTTCAGCCCCGTCATCTTCGAGGCCCTGGAACGCATCGTGCCCGATGGCCGCGGGGAGTTACAACTCACCGATGCCATCCGCTGGCTGGTGCGCATGGAACAGCCGGTGTATGCCTGGCTGCTCGATCCGGTGCACAAGCGGTATGACGTGGGCAATTTTGAGAGCTATTACCGCGCTTTTATAGATTTCGCGCTGGCAGACGAGCGGTACGGCTATCTGGTGCGCAAATACATTAAATCTCTGGCCTATGAATTCTGATCCCCCTCCATTATTGTGTTCTGCGCCTGGCCGGGCCGGTATCATTGGCAACCCCACCGACATGTACGGTGGCGCCGTGCTCTCGTGTTCGGTCGGCATGCGGGCGCAGGTGCGTATCGAGCCCGCTGCCGGTATCGCACTGTGCACCAACGGTCAACAAATCGTTATCCGCCAACGCGCTGATCTGCGCCCGCGGCATGATCGGTTTGATATACCCCGCGCGGTGCTCGATTACCTGCATCTGCCAGCGCTGAATTGCCGCATCAGTTACGATAGCGATATCCCCTTACAAAGCGGCATGGCCGGCTCGACTGCCCTGGTCGTGGCCATGCTGGCGGCTATCATGCAGTGGATGGGTGAGACCAGCAATCTCTATCGTCTGGCCGAGCGCGCCCGCTACATTGAGCTAAATTATCTCAAAGTGGTGTGCGGATATCAGGACGCCTACATGTGTACCTTTGGCGGTCTGAATTATATGGATTTTCGCGGCAAGCAATACTATCGCGATATCGAAGCCGAGCTGTTTGCCACCATCGAGCCCTTGCATCCCCATGTGAGAACCCTGCCCTTTGTTCTGGGCTACACCTGCATTCGTCATTCTTCCAGCGCCGTGCACAAACCTCTGCGGGAACGCTGGCTGGATGGCGAGCCCCTGGTGGTGCGCAGCTACGAGCGCATATCCGAGATCGCCCGTCTGGGTAAAAAGGCGCTGCTCATGGGCGATTGGGAGCTGCTGGGGCAACTGATGAACGAGAATCACGCCATTCAGAAGGATCTGGGTGGCTCGGGCGAGGCCAATGATCGCCTGATCAAGGCGGCTCTGGCAGCCGGAGCCTGGGGCGCCAAGCTGGCCGGCGCCGGCAGCGGCGGCACCATCATTGTCCTATGGCCCCACGACGATATCACCCCTCTGGAAGAAGCCCTGCGCGCAGCAGGCGCGGCCGCCATCTACCGACCGCAAGTCGTGCCGGGCGTGCAATGGCGCCAGTTATAGCGCCGGATCACAACCCCGGACTGGCCAGGGTCTTGATTTTGTCGAAGGTCTCCCGCCAGGTGATGGGACTGAGCCCCAGCTTCTTGCGCAGGGCCTCTGGCGGTGTGCCAAAGCGATACGAGCGCACGGCAGAGGTCCAGCGCAGGCTTTCGAACGAGACCCCTCCCTCGATGCCTGCCATGGCGGCAGCATCGCTGAGCACATATTCAAGGTTGCGGGCTGTACACTCAAAGATGAATTCTTTTGGCTGATAATTGCGTACGTACTGGTTGTATACCGGCAGAAAGGCGGGACCCAGGGCCAGCTTGCGCTCCTTGTGCGCGTAGCGAGGGTTGCTGTAACGCACCATGATCGTTGGTTCGCGGGGATTCGAGTCATCCACGTCGCTCATACGCAGGTTCATCATCTCGCTCTTTTTCAGCGCCGTTTGCAACACCAGTAGCACGATCAGATAGGGGCGGGCGTCGGGTTTCGTGGGCGACCACAACAGGTCTCGCGTCGTGCGCAGTAGTTTATCGACTTCGCTGTCGGTGAGGATGCGGGGCAACGGAGCGCGCACGCTTTCCTGAATCACCGGCGCCGCCGGATCCTGGGGCAGGACTTCGCTTTTGTGTAGCCAGCCGAAGAAGGACTTGAGGGTGGTTACGCGACGGGCATAAGATTTGGGACTACAGGGGACGAGCTCGCCCTTGTTATTACGACGTTCATGGCGCAGCCAGTGCAAGAACTTGTTCAGGTCCTCGGTCGTGATTTCCTGTAGCGCGGGCGTTTTATCCTGAAGTTTGCAATAGCGATCCAGGAGGCGAATATCGCTGAGAAAAGACTTGATGGTGTTGGGCGACATTCCTTGGGCGGCCATATAGTCCTGATAGGGAGCCATGGCCGCGGAGATGGAGCTGCCAGGCGTGAGCTGTGAGGGCAGTTCGGCAACAGGTTTGGCAGCTTTGCCAACGTCAATAGGTTCGCCGGTCTGGCTGAAAAGATCATCTTGGGCCACAGGATGCCTCCTTCGCATAGGTAGATAGCTATAGCCTACCGCCATGCAGCCAAATTGTCAAGATGGCGTGAAACCAGCAACTCATTTTCATGCCATATCTCCTGTTTCAGATCATTCCCTCGCCCACACTGGCTCCATCCCCTCCCACGGGGTATAATCACAGCTGTTCTGCATCCCTTTCAAACGCTTTTTATCCGGAAGGAACGTCATGGTCAATCGTCTTTTCGAACACGCAACCCTGGTCACGCTCGACGATGAAAATCATATTTATCACGATGCCAGTCTGGCCATCGCCGGCGATACCATCCTGGCCATCAACGACATACCGCCTGACTTTGAGGTACAGGAGCGTATCGATGTCGGCGGCCGCGTGATCATGCCCGGTCTGTACAATGCACACACGCACGCTGCCATGACCTTTGCCCGCGGATTTGCCGAGGATCTGCCCCTGGCCCGTTGGTTCAATGAACGCATCTGGCTGCTAGAATCTGCGCTCAGTCCCGACATGGTGTATTGGGGCACCCAACTGGCAGCCATCGAGATGATTCGCGGGGGCATCATCGGTTTTGCCGATCATTATTTTTACATGGATCGCGTCGCCAGAGCCGTCACCGAGAATGGCATGCGGGCCCTATTGGCCTGGGCTGTATTCGGCCGTGACGAGAGCGAGGTGGGCATCACGGTGCCCGAGACCGTGGATTTCGTACGCCAGACACAGGGGGCGGCCGACGGTCGTCTGCGCGCCTGCCTGGGGCCGCACTCGCCCTACATGTGCCCTGAAGATTTCCTGGCCCGCACAGCCGCGGTGGCGGTACGCGAGGACTTCGGCATTCATATCCACGCGGCCGAAACCGCCGGTCAGGTGGAGAATTCGTTGCGCCTTACCGACCGCACCCCCATCGAGCTGCTGGCGCATCTGGGCCTGCTGGAAACCCATACCCTGATTGCCCATGCCATTCATGTCAACAATGTCGATCTGGAGTTCCTCAGCCACAAGGGCGTAAACATTGTGCAATGCCCCAGCACCCACATGAAATACGGCATGGGCGTCACCCGCGTGCCCGATATGATGGTTCGACACATCAATGTGGCCCTGGGCACCGACGGCGCCGGCAGCAGCACGGCCCTCAATCTGTGGCGGGAGATGCGCCTGGCCGTGCTCACCCAACGCCAGGCCTTTGCTTCGCCCACCCTGCTGGCTGGCGATGAGCCGCTGCGTATGGCGGCCCGCAACGGCGCCCAGGCCCTGGGATTCAGCAACAGCGGCGTGCTGGCCCCCGGTAAGGCCGCAGATCTAATTGTGGTTGATACGACGGCCGCCCATTTTCAACCCGTACATGATGTCATCGCCGCCCTTGTCTGGTGTACCGAACCGGCTGATGTGCAGGATGTGATGGTAGCCGGGAAATGGTTGATGCGCAATCGAAAGCTGCTGACCATCGACGAAGCCCAGGTGCGCCGACGATTCGGGGACGTGCTGGCCACGATGATGAAAAGCCCGCACCGCCAGTTTCAGACCTATGACGACGGCAAGTCGTGATCGCGACGAAGGAGGGAGTAGGGAGA
>JAJRXO010000070.1 GCA_024276255.1 Chloroflexota bacterium
AAGAACTCGGCCGTGCCGGTTTTACCTGCGACCGCCACATCCGGCAAGGCCGCATCCACAGCCGTGCCATATTCCCAGTTCACCGCCATCCACATCCCCTCGCGTACCGTATCCAGATACTTGGGGTCCACGGGGACCTCCCGGATCAACTGTGGTTCGTTTTTCTGTACCAGGCGACTCTGGGCATCGATCTCAGCGCCCACCAGTTGCGGTTTGAAGAGCAGACCACCGTTGGCAACGGCCGAAGTCATCAGGGCGATTTGCAATGGCGTGGCCAGCACGTCGCCCTGACCAATACTCATGTTGTACGTGTCGCCGGTCACCCAGCGTTCGCCCTTGGCCAGGCGCTTCCATTTGGGGTCCGGCACAAGGCCAGCGCTCTCCCCCGGCAGGTCAATTCCCGTCGGCTCTCCCAGCCCGAACTGATGCGCGTAATACGCCAGGGTTTCTACCCCCAGGCCCTCGAAATCGGCCACAGGCCAGCCGCCCCCCAGTTTGTAAAAGAAAATATCACATGATTCGGCCAGCGCCTGCTTGACATTGATATCACCATGCTTGCCTCCCAACTTGTAGATCCAGCATACAAATGGCTGCGCCAGGTCCGGATTATCGGGGAAATTGCGGTTGGGCAGATAGATAATGCCGGGAGCGTTGATCAATGTTCGGGCGCTGATCACCCCTTCCTGCAGGCCAGCCGCCGCAGGGATCATCTTGAAGGTCGAACCCGGGGGATAAATACTGCTAATGGCGTGATTGATCAGGGGGTTGCCCGGCGCATTGGCGATCTGTTTGTATTCCTGGCCGTGGATACCATCGGCAAAGACATTGTTGTCATACGTCGGTATGCTGGCCATGCCCAGTACGTAGCCGTTGCGCGGATCCAGGGCCACGGCCACGGCGCTGTGCGAGCGCAACGGATTCACCCCGGCGATCAGCGCTTCGTACATCGCCTGTTGCAATTCCAGGTCCACCGTCAGGATCAGGTTGTTCCCCGGTTGGGCCGGTATCTCCTCGCCGATCACCCGCTTTTCGCGGCCGTTGACATCCACTTCGATTACCTTCGACCCCGATTTGCCATGCAGGGTTTGTTCGGCCGTAAATTCCAGGCCCGTCCAGCCTACCCAGGCATCGCGGCTGTATCCCCGCTCCTCGTACGAATTCACGGCTTCCTGGGGGATGGGACCCATGTAGCCCAGGATATGAGACATGGTATATCCGGCCGGATACCGGCGATATGGTTTCACCTGTACGTCCACGCCCGGTAACCGATAGCGCTCCTCATCCACACGCCAGGCGACCTGTTCCGGAATGTTTTCAGCTACCACAATGGGCATAAAAGCACTGCCCGCTTCGCGCTGAGCCACCAGGGCATCGATGTCCTCGGCGCTGAGTATGGATGGCGGCACATTGCTGTTGTAGCCGAACACGAAATCAGGATTTTCGTCCGCGGTCGTCGTCGGTGTTGGCAGTTGTTGCAAATCGGTGTTGATCAGGGTGATCAGTTCGTTGTATACCTCATAACGTAATTCCTGCGAGCGCTCATAGCTGGGATCATCAGGCAACAGGGCGGGAACGATCACGATGTTGTAGCGCGCTTTATTGACCGCCAGCAGACGCCCATCCCGATCATAGATCACCCCGCGATTGCCTTCGCTGCGCACCACGCGGGTGCGGTTATAGACGGCCTGCACGCGGTAGTTTTCACTGGGGAAGAACTGGATGCGCCCCAGTTGCAAGACCAGTACCAGAAAGATCAGTACGGTGCCAATCTGCAGCAAGATAAGGCGGGGTGCTCGTTCGGGTCGCGATCGCATCATGCCACCAGATTATAACATTTGGGGGCGGCGCTGTCGCCAGGCTGACAGCGGCACATAAATAGCAAAAGCAAGCGCGCTGTTGAGTAGCGCGGCGGGCAGGATCTGCCGGGAAAACGTCGGCAGCCAGGCGATCTGCCAGCCCAGCAACGTCAATTCAATAAACAGGATCAGGCCGGCAAGCAACGTTGCCAGAAAGCTAACGATCAGGGGCCAGCCCAACTGTCCTCCAAACAGACTGCGTTCGCCGATACCGGCCAGGTAGATAACCGCCAGCAGGGGAAGCACTGAAGCTCCCATGGGCAGGCCGGCTAGGGCATCGGCCAGAAATGCCATCAACAACAGGGGCAATACCGCGGCCTCGCGTCCGGCCCAGGCAGTCCATAATACCAGGCTCACCAGCACCAGGTCTGGATGACCGCCCAGGAGACTGATGTGTGTCATCACTGTGGCCTGCAGGGCGACCAGCAGCACGGCTGTGGGAAGCAGGAAAAAGAGGGTGGCGAGCATGGGATCAGGGTTGGGGCGTGGGGGTGGGGGGCGGCGGTTGGGAGGGTTCAGTCGCCTCGGTCGGCGGGAAGGTGGTGATCACCAGTACCAGCTCCAGTCGGCTGAAATTCACCGTGGGTTGCACAACCGCCTGCTGAAACATCTGGTTATCATTGCGGATCACCTCCGTGATCTGGCCCACGACCAGCCCTTTGGGGAAATTACCGCCCAGTCCAGAGGTCATGACGATATCGCCCACTGCGATTTCAATGTCTTGGGGGATGAAATCCATGAGCGGCAATTGCTCACTGCGACCGTGTAACACACCGAACGCGCGCGAGGCTTGCGTCATGACGTTGATCGAGCTGCTGGTGTCGGTGAGCAGCAGAACTTCGCTGCTGCGCGGGTATACGGTACGGATGCGCCCTACCAGGCCGCGGTCAGTAACAACCGGCATCCCTTCGCTCAAACCATGCTCAGCGCCCAGGTCGATTTCCAGCGTGTCGAGGAAGGGGGACAGGCCGGAGGTGAGAGGACGGGCGATGATCTGCCCTCCCCGGTAATCATATCTGGGATTGGTCGTGGCAAAATTGAGCAGGCCCCGCAAACGTTTGTTCTCATTCAGAGCCTCGGCCAGTTGCAGATTCTCTACCGTCAATCGATCTACCCTGTTTTGCAACTCGATGTTACGCTCACGGAGCGTGCGCAGATCCTGAATCGTGCTCACCATATCACTCAGCGAGCGCCGGCCATCATCGAATGCAGTGATGACAGGTTTGAACGCAGTGTGAATTACATTTTGCAGTGGCTGCAAAAAGCCCACGGTATCCAGTATCATAAACACAAACGCCCCCGTCACGATCAAGATTAAGATCAGGGGGCGTAAGCGAAGTGTTTTCATACGAAGATGAGATGGCCGTTATGGCCATACGAAGTTCGGCGCCGCACTAATGCAGCGTGCTGCCGCGATCTGTGCTGGTAAGCACCTTGCGCAAAACCTCCAGATTCTGCAGGGCCATGCCCGCACCCCGGGCTACGCAGGTGAGGGGATCATCAGCCACATAGACGTTGATGTTGGTTTCGTCGGTCAGCCTTTGCGCCAGGCCTCGCAGCAATGCCCCGCCACCGGCCAGCGCGATCCCGTCCTTCATCAGATCGGCAATCAGCTCCGGCGGGGTGTCGTCGACCGCGCTTTTTACCGTTTCCACGATGATGTTCACCGAATTGGCCAGGGCTTCGCGTATCTCCACCGAGCTCACCTCGATCTCCTGGGGAAGGCCGGTGACCAGATTGCGTCCCCGCAGGGGGAAGAGGACTTCTTCCTGCAGGGGATAGGCGGAACCGGCAGCGATCTTGGCTTCTTCGGCCATGCGTTCGCCGATGAGCAGGTTGTATTTCTGCCGGGCATAATTGATGATGTCCTCATCCATTTCGTCACCGGCCACGCGCACCGAACGCGCCACCACGATGCCGCCCAGGGCAATCACGGCGACCTCGGTCGTGCCGCCGCCCACGTCTATGATCATGGTGCCCTTGGGGCCGGTCACTTCCAGGCCGGAGCCGATGGCTGCGGCCATGGGCTCTTCGATGAGATAGGCTTCACGGGCGCCGGCATTCAGCGTCGCATCATACACTGCCCGTTTCTCGACCTCGGTGACGCCGGAAGGCAGGCCCACGATGACGCGAGGGCGGGGGATGAGCATGAACACGTTGTCGTGGACTTTACTGATGAAGTATTCCAGCATCTTTTCGGTGACATCGAAATCAGAGATGACACCATCCCGCAGGGGGCGAATCGCGATAATGTTGGAACGTGTGCGTCCTACCATTTCTTTGGCATCGTGACCAATGGCCAGTACTTTTTTTGTCTTTGCTTCAATGGCTACTACTGAGGGTTCGTTGATGACGACGCCGCGGTCGCGTACACTTACCAGTGTGTTAGCTGTGCCGAGATCAATGCCGATGTCCAGTGAAAACAGGCCGAGGAGCCAGTCGAGGGGGTTAAACACGCAAGAATTCTCCTGAAATAGTTCGAACTTTG
The DNA here is from genome assembly GCA_024276255.1 of Chloroflexota bacterium. Lineage (GTDB taxonomy): Bacteria > Chloroflexota > Anaerolineae > J102 > J102 > JAADGC01. The sequence goes on from JAJRXO010000070.1 coordinate 4,345, forward strand.
GGGCATCGCCGAGGATGCGCACAGCCAACCATTATACCATAGGGCGGCCATTCTCTCGCAAAACACAGGTCTGTAAACG
>JAJRXO010000071.1 GCA_024276255.1 Chloroflexota bacterium
CGCCACGGGCTCCATCGGCTCGGTGTGCGCCCGCCTCCTGGCTCAGGCTGCCCCCAACATCACCCTGGTGGCCCCGCGGCCGGAAAAACTGATCGCCCTCAAACGCACCATCGAGGCCGAAACCCCCGACGCGCGTGTGACCATCAGCACATCGCCTGATGAATACCTGCCGGAATGCGATCTCATCATCACCACCACCACCGCCGTGGGCAAGCGCATTCTCGACATCACCAAATGCAAGCCCGGTGCCGTGATCTGCGACATCGCCCGCCCGCCCGACGTCACCGAAGAGGAAAACGCCCTGCGGCCCGATGTGCTGGTCATCGAATCGGGCGAGATCCTGCTGCCCGGCAAGCCCGACTTTGGCTATGACATTGGTCTGCCGCCCGGTGTGGCCTATGCCTGCCTGGCCGAAACCGCGCTGCTGGCCATGGAGGGCCGCTTCGAGGATTATACCGTCGGCCGCAATATCGAGATCGAACGGGTCAAGGAAATGTATCGCCTGTTCAAAAAACATGGCTTACGCCTTTCCGGCCTGCGCAGCCACGGTAAATTCCTGAGTGATGAGGACATCGCTAAAAAACGAAAGCTGGCCGATGAGTTACGTCAGAACCCGGCCCTGGCCCAGCAATGGGCGCAAACCGCGCCCACTGCATCCGCCGCTACCGATAATGCCGCATATGATGAAATGGTCATTGCCCTGCGGCCTGAACAACTGGCAGGTATCGGGTTGCTGGCCGCAGCAGTGCTCTGGCGCCTGAATAAAAAACGCAAGCAAACACCGTAAACATCTCCCATGAAAACCCTGGCAATCACCGGCCTTTTCAACCCCATGGGACGCCACATGGGACGACTGGCCGCGAGCATGAGTGTGCGGGTGTTGGGCATCGATGTCAAGCCCCTCACCCGCCCCTTCCCCGGCGTCAAATTCATCCAGACCGACGTCCGCAATCCCCTGCTGGCCGACCTATTCAAAACCGAAAAGGTGGATACGGTATTACACTGTGCGTTTCGCTGGCGTTTGCACAGCAGCGACGAGGGCTTCGACAGCAATGTGTTGGGCGCCTTGCGCCTGCTGGAGGCCTGCGAGACGGCCAGGGTGCGTAAGATCGTCGTCCCCTCGTCCACCTTCGTGTACGGCGCTGTGGCCGATAATCCCGCCTTTTTATGTGAAGAGAGTGCGTTTCGCGGCCAGCCTACCTATGCATACGTGCGCGAATTACGCGAGATCGAAACATTGATCAATGGTTATCGTCGCCAGCAGAACGGCATGATCATCACCGTACTGCGCTTTGCCAACCTGCTGGGGGGCGGGTTGAGATCACCACTGGCCCGTTACCTGGCCCTGCCCGCGGCCCCTACCCTGCTGGGCTTCGAACCCCGGCTCCAGGTACTCCATTACACTGACGCCCTGCGCGTATTGGGCCAATGTCTGCTGCAAGATCATGACGGCGTGTTCAACATCGCCGCCGATCCCCCCCTGCCCCTGTACCAGCTGCTGGCGCTGGCCAGGACACCGCCCCTGCCCATCGTGCATCCCCTGGCCTATCGGGGCCTGGCAATGGGCCGCGTACTCAGCCAGCGTAGCGCGGCCCTGGCTGCCATGCCCTGGGACTACCTGCGCTATACGTGGGTGGCCGACACGGGCCGTATGCAGGATGAGCTGGACTTCCGGCCCACGCACGATGCCCGACAAACCGTACGCGAGTTCGGCGAGAGCCTGTGGGCGTATCGTCGGCAGCATAGCAAGCTATTCGGTACCCTGGCCGCGACCCGAGATGACCTGAGTCAGGTCCATGGGACTTGTTGCAGGATCAGCCGGCGACTGGTGCAAGCTGCGTCCGGGCTGAGCGGCCGCCACCGCAGCCAGGAGGTGAATGCATGAGCGCCACACCGCGGCCACGCTGCCGTGCCACCACGCAAAAGGGCACACCCTGCCGATTGCCAGCCCAGCCCGATTCTCCATACTGCCACATTCATGCGAAATTGCAGGCCGCCGCGCTGCAAAAACAACTGCGCGCCCGCCATGACAGCCTGCGTCAGGACGCCCCGCCAGACGAAACCCGGCCCCTGAGCACCCCTGAGGAATTACAGGATCTATTAAACCAACTGCTGAGCCGCCTGTCGCCGGAAATGCAGGACTGGTTGCTGGTCGGCCTGCGACGTCTGCTGGCCAGTGAATGGTTCGATCACCAGACCTGGCAGGGGATCGTCTATGTGCTGCGCGTGGCCGCTGAAACCCAGATCGACATGCTCAGCCGGCGGCTGCAAGGCGATTATGAGGTCGATGAGTGGGGCTATGATCCGGAGATCGCCGATGCCATCATGCCCATTCTGGGCTTTTTCTTCCATCGCTACTGGCGCGTGGAGATGACCGGCCTGGAACACATCGCCAATACAGGCCGTTGCCTGCTGGTGGCCAATCGCGGGGGTGGCCTTCCTCTCGATGGGATGATGATCGCCTATGGCATACGCGAACATCATCCTGCACATCGCCTGGTACGCGGATTGATCGACGACTGGTTCTCCAGCATCCCATTTGTATCCTCCATCCTCACCAAAACCGGTCAGGTGACGGCGCACCCCGACAATGCCCGGCGTTTGCTGGCAGATGATGAGCTGGTGCTGGCATTCCCCGAGGGCGCCAGGGGAGCGAGCCGACTCTATCGCCAGCGCTATCAGTTGGCCCGCTTTGAGGATGGAAAATTTTTTGAAGCCGCTCTGGCCACTGGCACTCCCATCATCCCCGTGGCTGTCGTGGGCTCGGAGGAGACCTATCCGCTGCTGGCCAATGCCGCCCCCCTCGCCCGCCTCCTGGGCCTGCCCTCTTTCCCCATCACGCTTACCTTTCCCTGGCTGGGGCCACTGGGCCTTATC
>JAJRXO010000072.1 GCA_024276255.1 Chloroflexota bacterium
AAAGTGTTGCCCGAGACATTGGACGACACCTACCAACGCCTGCACGATCTACTGCAACAGTTCCCGCCCCCTACCCCGTAGCACCCGGTTGTGCGACGGCTGGCAATAATCTTCATCCACCATCCATTGCAACCAGGAGTAAACTCATGGACTTCAAGCTCAACGACGAGCACGTCATGATCCGGGATGCGGCCCGCGATTTCGCTCAAAACGAGATCGCCCCCGTGGCCGAGCATTATGATCAAAGCGGCGAATTTCCGGCCCCGATCATCCGCAAGATGGGCGAAATGGGATTTATGGGGATTGAGGTGCCTGAGGAATATGGCGGCGTGGGCATGGACACCATCGCCTACGTGCTGGCCATGGAGGAGATCGCCAGGGCGGATGTGGCCACCTCAACCATCATGTCGGTGAACAACAGCCTGTATTGCCACGGTATCCTGCATTTTGGCACCGAGCAGCAGAAGCAGACCTGGGTGACGCCCATGGCCAGCGGGGCCGAGATCGGCGCCTATGCCCTCACCGAGCCCATGTCCGGCTCCGACGCTGGCACCATGCGCACGCGCGCGGTGCTCAGCGATGATGGCACTTATTACACCATCAATGGCCGCAAGTCGTGGATCACCTCCGGGCCCGTGGCGCATCGCGTGGTGCTCTTTGCCATCACCGACCCCGATGCTTCACCCAAACATCGGGGTATCTCAGCCTTTCTCATCGATACCAGCCAGCCCGGTTTCGAACGGGGCAAGGTCGAGCCCAAGTTGGGCATTCGGGCGTCGGCCACCTGCGAGATCATGTTCGATGATTACAAATGCCCGGTGGAAAACCGGCTGGGCAAGCCCGGCGAGGGTTTCAAGATCGCCATGACCGTGTTGGATGCCGGCCGCATTGGCATTGCTGCCCAGGCCCTGGGCGTGGCCGAGGCCGCTTATGAGGCCAGCCTGCAGTATGCCCGCGAGCGCGTGGCCTTTGGCAAACCCATCGGCGCCTTTCAGATGATCCAGCAAAAGATCGCGGACATGAAATCCCGCATCGAGGCCAGCCGCTTGCTCATCTACAAAGCGGCCATGGCCAAGATGGCTGCCAGGGAGAGCGGCGCCCGCTACACCACCGATGCTGCCATCGCCAAGCTGTTTGCCAGCGAAACCGCCATGTTCTGCGCCCATCAGGCCGTACAGATCCACGGCGGCATGGGCTATTCCAAAGAGTTACCCATCGAGCGCTATTTCCGCGATGCCAAGATCACCGAGATCTACGAGGGCACCAGTGAAATTCAGCGCATGGTGATCGCCCGTAACGAACTCAAACTGCGCTAGACCCGCGGAGGAATGCTTATGCGAGCCCTTGTCTTTCATCGTCACAGTCCCGATCTCGATGTGTATGATCTGATCGAACTGCCCGTGCCCGAGATCGGGCCGGAAGAGGTGCTGATCAAAGTGCATTATGCAGCGCTCAATCGACTCGACGATTGGGTGCGTCGGGGCTGGAAGGGCCTGAACCTGCACCTGCCCCATGTTCCGGGCTCGGATTTCGCCGGGGAGATCGTCGCCGTGGGCGATCGAGTCAGCGAGTGGCAGCCGGGCCAGCTGGTGACCGGCAATCCCACGTTGTTTTGCAATCGCTGTCGCTACTGCGAACGCGGCGATCATCACCTGTGCGAGCATTTTGCGATTGTGGGGGAGCATGTGGCCGGCAGCTATGCCGAATTTATGAAACTACCGGCCCGCAATCTGATAGCTGTGCCCGATGGTTTTGACCTGAAACTGGCGGCAGCAGCCAGCCTGGTGCATCTGACAGCCTGGCGCAACCTGATCGTGGATGGCGGGCTGCGGCCCGGCGAGACCGTGCTCATCGTCGGCGCCGGCGGCGGTGTGAACATCGCCGCCCTGCAACTGGCGCGACTGACTGGGGCCACGGTATGGGTGGTGGCCGGGAACGCCGAAAAGGCCGCTCGCGTCCATGCCCTGGGCGCCGATTGGGTGATCGACCGCAGCCAGGAGCCCAATTTGGGCAAAGCGGTGTGGCGAAAGAGTGGTCGCCAGGGCGTGGATGTGGTGGTCGACAATGTAGGCGCCGCCACCTGGTCCCAGAGCCTGCGCTGCCTGGGTAAGGGCGGCCGCCTGCTGACCGTGGGCGGCACGAGCGGCTATGGGACGGCCACGCCCGTCAACCTCATTTTCGGCCGCCAGTTGCGCATCATCGGCAGCTCAATGGGGAACATGGATGATGCCCGGCGGATGTTCCATCTGCTGTTTAAGGGGCGCTTCACGCCTGTGATCGACAGCGAGTGGCCCCTGCATGATTATGTTCCCGCGCTGCAACGTATGTTGTCCGGCGAGCATTTCGGCAAGATCCTGATCTCTGTTTTATAAGGCTGAGCAGGGATCAGCGGGAGAGCAGGACGCGGACAGGAAAGGAAAAACAGCTCTCCTCGTCCGCGTCCAGGAATCTGATTCATTGGCCAAAGACCTTGTTCAGCAAGCCTGCGGGCTGAAATCGTCTGGGGCGGAATCGGGGCATCAAGGTTGGCGTTTTCGGACAATAGCGGCTATGATTGCTGGAAGCTTCGCCTTAAATCGCGGGCTTTACTTTTATCTAACCCGCTCCATCCCCACCAACACCAACTATGCTCTCTATCTTTTTCAACGATTTCCGCAACAGCATCCGCCCCCTGTGGCATTTACGCCCGGGTCGCCTGTGGGAGGTGGATGCGTTGCGCGGCGTGGCCATCGTTCTGATGGTCATTTATCATCTGATGTGGGATCTTCACGGCTTTGCCGGCCTGGATATCGACCTGTACCAGGGCTTCTGGCACTATTTTCAACGCCTTGACGCTTCTATGTTCACCGGCCTGGTAGGCGTTTCTCTCACCTTGCGCTATCATTCCCAGATCCGCCGCGGGACCGTTCGCTACAGTCCCTATCTGAGACGGGGGCTGGTGATCTTCGCCTGGGGTTTGGTCGTGGGCGTCGCCACGTATCTGTTCGATCCCGCGCGCTACGTGCGTTTTGGCATCCTGCACCTGATTGGTTTTTCCATCATTATCGCCTATCCTCTGATCCGCCACCGTTGGCTGAGCGGCATACTGGGCCTGTTCCTGTTGGGCTTCGCGCAAATTGCCGGTTTTTTTGCCGTAGATTCGCCATGGTTGGGCTGGCTGGGGCTTTCTGCCACCATTCGCCCGGCGCTGGACTATTTCCCGGTGATTCCCTGGCTGGGCGTGGTATTGCTGGGAATCTTTGTGGGCCACACAGTATTCCCGGGGGGCCGGCCGCGCTGGCGTACAATGGATCCCGAGGCGATCGGGCCTCTACGCCTATTGCGACTGGCCGGCCAGAATGGGCTTTTGATTTATCTGTTGCATCAGCCGTTTCTGATTCTGTCGCTCACATTGCTGGGCGTGATTCGCCTGTAACGACCCTCAATCGTCTAGACAGCGCTGGCTCCAGGCGCGACCGCTGGCAGCCAGCAGGGTGTCGGCCAATGCTGGCCCCCACGAGCCAGGCTCATAAAAGCTGAGGGGCGGGCCGTTACCCTGTTCCCAGCCCTGCTGGATGGCGTCGATGATGCGCCAGGAGTGTTCGATCTCGTCGGCGCGGGAGAAAAGGGAGGCATCACCGAGTAGGGCATCGAGCAGCAGGCGTTCGTAGGCCTGGGGCAGGGCTTTGGCGCCGAAGGTGGGGGCAAAGTGAAAGGTCATGTCCACCGATTCGGTGCGCATACCGGCGCCGGGCACCTTGGTCTGGAAACTGAGATGGAAGCCCTCATCAGGCTGCAGGCAGAACGAAAGCTCATTGGGCTCGATGACGGAATTGTCCTCGTTGAACAGCATGTGGGGCACATCTTTGAAACGAATGGTGACCTCGGTGACTTTCTGGGCCAGGGCCTTGCCCGAGCGCAGATAGAAGGGTACGCCCTGCCAGCGCCAGTTGTTAACATAAAGCTCCAACGCCGCGTAGGTTGGCGTTTCCGAGTCCGGATCGACGCCAGGTTCCTTGCGATAGGTCGGGCCGCTGCCATCAGCCGAGCGGTACTGGGCGCGCACGGTGTTGGTGCGCACCGCAGCGCCGGTTGGCGGCTGAATGGCACGCAGCACCTTCACTTTCTCGTCCCGGAGCAGCGTGGCATCCCAGGCCGTGGGCGGCTCCATGGCCGTTAGCGTGACAAGCTGCATGAGGTGATTCTGGAACATATCGCGCAGCACCCCGGCCCTGTCGTAATAGCCGCCCCGTCGTCCCACATCGACGTCTTCGAGTACGGAGATCTGCACATGATCGATATAGCGACGATTCCACACCGGCTCGAAAATGGCATTGGCAAAGCGGAACACCATGATGTTCTGCACCGTTTCTTTGCCCAGGTAATGATCAATGCGGTAGATCTGTTCTTCCTGGAAGACCTGATGAATGCGCCGGTTGAGATCGCGTGCACTTTGCAGATCACTGCCGAAGGGTTTTTCGATCACCACCCGCGTAAAGCCTGCTTCGGAGTTGGCCAGGCCCACAGCGCCCAGCGTTTCCACGATGGGGGCGTAGAGGCTGGGCGGGGTGGAGAGATAAAACAGGCGATTGCCCGGGAGATTATACTTTTTTTCCAGTTTCTGCAGGGTCGCTGCCAGCGTCTTGTAGGCGTCGGCGTCGTCGTAGCTGATGCGCTGGTAGTAGAGTCGCTGGCTGAATTCCTCCCAGGGCTGGCAATCATCGCCGCTGAGGCGACCGAATCGGTCCACGCCTTCCTGCATGCGCGCCCGGAAGGCTTCGTTGCTCAGATCGCTGCGCGCAGCACCGACGATGACATAATTGGCTGGCAGCATCCCGGCGCAGACCAGGCTGTGCAGGGCTGGCACCAGTTTGCGGTAGGTGAGGTCACCAGAGGCCCCGAAGATGACAATGGTAACGGGATCAGGTGTGTGCATGGTATTTCCTTGAGAGAAAAAGGGCGAACCATCGTCCGCCCTTTATTGGTAGGGTTTGTTCAGTTGCGGGCGGCCAGAGCCTGGCAGCGCTGGGCAATGGAGTCGAGCAGGCTGTGGAAGCTTTTGGCAAACGAGGCCACGCCGGCAACCTGCAAATCGGCCGTTATTTTATCGAAATCGATGCCGAGGTCGGCCAGGGCAGCGATGCGCTGTTCCGCCAGATCGACATCTTCATCGATGGTGCGCGCCAGACGGCCATGGTCCATGGTGGCTTCCAGGGTCTTCAGCGGCAGGGTGTTGACGGTGTGGGGGCCTATGAGGGTCTCGACATAGAGCACATCGGAATAAGCTGGATTCTTGGTGCTGGTGCTGGCCCACAGCGGCCGCTGTACCCGGGCGCCCTGGCTGGCCAGCGCCTGCCAGCGTTCCCCGGCAATTATCTGCTGGAAGCGACGATAGGCGAGTTTGGCGTTGGCAATGGCAATCGTGCCCTGCAGTTCTTTGTTGCCCGCGGCCTGCAATTGTCTGTCGACCACGCCGTCGATACGGCTGACAAAGAATGAGGCCACCGAAGCCACGTGGTGCAGGGCTTCTCCGGCCTGCGCCCGCGCTTCCAGCCCTTCGATGTAGGCGAAGGCCACGTTTTCGTAATCGGCCAAAGAGAACATGAGCGTGGCGTTGACATTGATGCCCTCGCTGATCAGCTGGCGGATGGCCGGGATGCCGGCGGCTGTGGCGGGAACCTTGATCATGATATTGGGACGATCGAGCGCCTGCCACAGGCGGCGGGCTTCGGCTACGGTGCCTGCGGTGTCATCGGCCAGATCTGGGGAGACCTCGAGGCTGACATAGCCATCGCCGCCTTCGCTGGCGTCATACAGGGGGCGCAGGAGATCGGCTGCTTCGCCTACATCCCCGCGTGAGATCTCATCGTAGATGCCGAAGGTATCGGCGCCGGTAACCAGCAGGCGAGCCAGATCGTCGTCATAGTCATTGCTGCCGCTGATGGCCTTGTCGAAAATGGTGGGGTTGGAAGTAACCCCGCGCACGCCCTGTTCGATCAGGCTTTGCAGTTTTCCACCGCGGATGATCTCGCGACTGATGAAGTCGAGCCATGCGGATTGGCCAAAGTTGGTGTAGAGTTTGTGTAATGTGGTCATTGTTTCGTTACCTTGCATTTATGCGAATGTATTTTGGCTCCGGGATGTCCGGATTGGCTGTTGATGAAGTGACTGGGGTGGTTGTCGGTGAATTATAACCTTGTGAGTCAAAGGATGATAGCCCACATGGCTATGGAGTTTTGTTTTTTTGTGTTTCGACCAGGCAGGAGTAGGGAGCAGGGAGCAGGGAGTTTGGTTCCGGCTTGTCCGGTTGTTTACTTGTCTACCTGCCTACTTATCTACCGCAGGGGCGGCTTCGCATGGGGTTCTACCTGGCTTCGGCTTGGCGGCGTCATGAATGAAGCGTGAGGTCGGGGGGCAGCGTCACGCATTTCAGACGGGCGCAAAGGGGGGGCTCTTACCCGAGGGGAGCAGACCGGCGGCTGCGGCCGCACTTTCATCCAGCAGCCAGTGCAGCTTGCCGCGCGAGGGGCGGACACGCGCCGCTGGTAGCGACGTATCGCCGTCTGCGGCCGTGAATATCTGCTGTAATGCCGGGCCTTTACTGGCGCCGGTGACCAAGAACAGGTCGTAGGCGCTGCGGTTGAGCACCGGGTAGGTAAGGGTGATGCGGGTGTGTGGTGGTTGAGGGGCATGCCCCACCGCCACCAGGGCTTTGCGCTCGTTCAGAATAGCGGTGCCGGGGAAGAGTGAGGCTGTGTGGCCATCTGGACCCATACCCAGCAGTATCAAATCGAAACGGGGTCGGGCGTAGGGGCCCAGTTGAAACACGCCGCGCAGCTCTTGGGCATAGCGTTCTGCTGACTGTTCGGGACTGTTTTGCTCGGTGAGCACGCGGTGGGCGGTGAAGTGAGACAGATGCTTGAGCAGCAGGGCGTAGCACACGCCATAGTTGCTTTCCGGGTCGTCCGGCGGTACCCAGCGCTCATCGACCCACCACAGGTGGATATCAGCCCAGGGAATACGATGCCGCCAGGGTTCGTCGGCCAGCAGGCGGAACAGCGCCCGCGGCGTGCTGCCGCCCGATAGGGCAATGTGCGCCACCCCGCGACGACGAATGGCGCGATGGCTCACCTGCTCGATGACGTGAGCTGCCAGCAGTGGGATGTGGTCGGTGGGGTGAATGCTGTAGGGTGGGGTCATACTACGATTGTATCGCTTCCGTTGCCCAGCGTCAACAGTCTCCTAACCCCGTATGCAGCCCCCCAAGGTTCAGGTGGGCGTTCGCTCATGGCGGCAGCTTTGGTTTATAATGGGGCCGCCCCGTATTCCCCTTTCAGTTACTCCCATACTATCAAGCCCATATGACTCCTGTGCCACCTATCATTCGTCACCCCAGTGTTGATCCCCAACAGCCTTCGCCCGAACAGTCGCGGTGGGATAGCCGTTACCAGCAGGGCTGCACGCCCGGCCATGATAAGGTGAGTGCCTGGTTGCAGGCGCAGGCGCCTCTGCTCACGGGGGGCAGGGCCCTGGATGTGGCCTGTGGCAAAGGCCGGCATAGCCTGTGGCTATTGCAGCTGGGCTACGAGGTCGATGCAGTGGATATCAGTGTTGCTGGATTAAATGTGCTGGCTCGCCGGGCGCATGAATTGGGTTTCGACGACCGCATCCGTCTCATTCATGCCGATTTGCAACAGTGGCGACCCCCTGTCGGCACCTACGATCTGATTTTGATGACA
>JAJRXO010000073.1 GCA_024276255.1 Chloroflexota bacterium
ATCTCCTGCAGAGCGAGGGCGAGGGCTATCACAGCCAATTGCTGCAGGGAGAGGTTCTGAACACGGGACCGGAGCCGGCAGTGAATGTGGTTGTCAGCGCCATTCTCTATGACGCTCTGGGACAGGTCATTGGTTTTCGACGCAGCCAGCCCTCCGACACGGTGTTGGCCCCCGGCAATGCCCTGCCTTTTCAACTCGAAATCCTCCCTGTTGGTGGCCCGACCGATCGCGTCGAGTTGCATGTGCTGGGCCGCCGCCTCCCCACACCCACACCAACATCATGACGGAAACGACTTCAGCTCCGGCCGGCTTTTCCATTTTACAGGCTGTTCTGCGCTTTCTGTTGCGTTTGATGATGCGCCTGGACTGCCAGGGGCTGGATAACATCCCCGAGCACGGACCGGCCATCCTCGCCACCAACCATGTAAGTTGGTTCGATGTGCCGATCATTGGAGCCTTTTCCAAGGCGCCGGCTGCCACCTTTGCCGCCGACAAATGGGATGGATTCCCGGTCATCGGCTGGGTGTTGGCCCATTTTGGCCAGGCAATATGGGTGCGCCGGGGCGCGATCGATCGACGGGCCTTGAAGCAGGCTTTGAATTTCCTGCGCGGGGGCGGCGTATTGGGGCTGGCTCCTGAGGGGACGCGTTCCCACAATGGCGTGTTGCAGCAGGCCCACGACGGCATTGTGTGGCTGGCGGCCCGCTCCGACGCGCTGATCGTCCCCATTGCCCTATGGGGGCACGAGGATGTGACGGGGCATTGGCGTCGCCTGCGGCGGCCGGTGGTGCATATGCACGTGGGTAAGCCCTTCAAATTGCCGCCCGAAGCGCGCAAGGCTCGCAGTCGCGACCTCGAACCCTATACCGAAATGATCATGAAGCGTATCGCAGACATGTTACCGCCTGAGCTACGGGGTTATTATGCCTGAAGCGGGCGTTCGAGCCATATGCCCCTATTTGCGGGGACGAGGGCAACAGACTCGACAATTACATCCCAGTGATGATAATCATTGCCTGGTGACGGCCTCCATCCACCTGCCGCACAGTCAGCAAAGCCGCTTCTGTCTGGGAGGACATTACGAGAGCTGCAGACGCTACATCGCCCAAAAAGATCGGCCTCTGCCCCTCTATGTCACCGGCGTGCGGCCGAAATCTGTGCAGATGACACCACCGCCGCCGCCCTTACGCGTGCGATTCTGGCGACGCCCCTGGTTCCGCTTGCTGCTACGTCTGGTTGTGCTGGCGTTGCTGGTAATGGTGGTGTTCTGGGGCTGGCGCTGGCAGCAAGACCTGGTGCCCCGTCGCGAGTTGGTGCGGCCTCCCATGCCCACTGCCATCCCGGCGCCAACACAACAGCCCGCCCGTATTTTCCTGGCCCCCACTTATTCTGCGCCTGCTTCGAAAATAGAACGCTGATGCCGCTGATCGTCAGAATAACGCTGATCAGAAAGATAGAAATCAGCGCAAATCTGCGTGTATCTGCGTCTTCTGCGTCCTAATTTCATCATTATCGGCGTGCTGCCGCTCATGGCGACTGTGCCCTGAGCCGCGATAACCTTACAGGCCGATGCCATCGATGATGGCGCTGCAATCGGGACATCGGCCATCCTGTAAGCGGTTGACATGCACAAAAAAGCCGGAGCGGCGGATGAGGGAAGTGCCGCACTGCCAGCAGTAGGTGTCTTCGCCACCGCTGCCGGGCACGTTGCCCACGTACACGTAGCGCAGGCCTTCCTCCAGGCCGATCTCCCGGGCCCGGCGCAGGGTGCGGGTGGGCGTGCGGGGCTTGTCGAGTAATTTATAGGTGGGATGAAAGGCGCTGACGTGCCAGGGTGTTTCCGCTCCCAGCTCGTCACGGATAAAGCGGGCGATATCCCGCAGTTCGGCCTCGCTATCGTTCATGGTAGGTATGACGAGTGTGGTCACCTCCACCCAGATACCGAGTTTTTTCATGTGTTTGAGATTATCCAGCACCGGTTGCAGGCGGGCGCCTACCAGTTGTCGGTAAAAGGTCTTGCGAAATGATTTGAGGTCGATGTTGGCGGCATCGAGATAGGGGGCAATGGCCTCGATTGCTTCCGGCGTCTGGTAACCATTGCTTACGAATACATTGCGGATGCCCTGCGCGTGGGCAATGCGGGCGGTGTCGAAGGCATATTCGAAGAAGATGGTGGGTTCGGTATAGGTGTAGGCGATGCTCTCACAGCCGGTGCGTTGGGCATCTGCCACCACGTCGCGGGGGCTGAGTTGGTCGCCCATGATCAGATGCTGTTCCCGCGGCATCTGCGATATCTCCCAGTTCTGACAGAAAGTACAGCGGAAATTGCAGCCTGGAGTGGCGATGGAATAGGCCAGTGATCCGGGCAGCACATGAAAGAGTGGTTTCTTCTCGATGGGATCGACATGGCGGGCGATTGTGCGGCCATACACCCAGGTATACAGCTCACCCTCGACATTCTGCCGCACATGGCATATGCCCTGCCGTCCCTCGCCGATCACACAGCGATGAGCGCAGAGGTTGCAGCGCACCCTTTGCTCTTCCAGCTTGTCATAAAACATGGCGATATGTTGTTTTTGCATGAACGGCCTCCCTGCTCTTATTATTCACAGATGATGGCGTTTGGGCAAGAAGGGGGTAGAGACAGGCATATAAAAAGACCGCCGGGAGGGCCGGCGGTCTTTTTGGGGGCGTGAGCTGCCCTCAGTTGAAGAAGGTCATCAGACGACTGGCCAGCATGATGTCACCGGAAACCTTGATCTTGCCGGTCATGAAAGCCTGCATACCGTCGAGGCGACCGGCCATCATCTCTACATAATCATTGGCGTCCATGGTGATGGTCAGCGTGGGGTTTTCAGCCACGCCTTCTTCCACGGTGCACACGCCACCGGCGATGCGTGATTGCCACTGGCTGCCACCCTCGCCGGTGAGGTTGTATTGGATCACAGCGTTGACGCCCTCGGCTTTTTCGGGATTGAATGCAGCGGGCATGTCGGCCATCATGCGGCGAATCTTGGCGTCGATATCAGACATGGTCATCTCCTTGAGTTGAAAGATAGGAATGGGGTGGAGGGAGAGGAAAAGGGAAAGGGAGGAGAAAGGGCAGGAAACAGCCGGGGCTATTTCAGTTCTTTACGAGTGTAACCCAGAATACGGCGGGCCACAATGAGGGTGTTGATCTGACCGGTGCCCTCGTAAATATCGTTGATCTTGGCATCGCGCATCCACTTTTCCACCAGCAGCTCGCGGCTGTAGCCCAGCGGCCCCAGCAATTCCACGCATTTCTGCGTGATGCGGGTGACCACCTGGCCGGATTTCACCTTGGCCATGGAGGCTTCCAGGCTGTTGGGCTGGCCAGCATCCATGAGGGCAGCAGAACGCACGGTGAGCAGCCAGCCAGCCTTGAGCTGCGTTTCCATATCCAGCAGATCGCGCTGGATGGCGCTGAGCTCGTGATAGGCTGCATCAACAGGTATGGTGATTCCCTGGGCGGCCAGCGTGTCTCGAGTGAACTCGAAGGCGGCGCGGGCAATGCCCATGGCGCTGGCGGCGACCCAGGGGCGGCTGGAATCAAAGGTCTTCATGGCCCCCTTAAAGCCCTTTTCGGTGCGGGCGCCGGGTTTCTTTAGCTCAGGACTGCCCAGGATGTTGTCGTAGGGAATACGACAGTCCTGAAAGACGATGGCCGCGGTGTCGCTGGCGCGAATGCCCAGCTTTTCTTCCAGCTTGGTCACGGTCATGCCGGGTGTGCCTGCTTCCACGACGAATGGTCGCATGCCGGCCCGTCCCAGGCTGCGGTCGAGCGTGGCCCATATCACCAGGATGCCCTCACTTTCGCGGGATGCCAGGCTGCCATTGGTGACGAAGATCTTTTCGCCATTGAGCACCCATTCATTGGTTTCGGGATCCAGTCGGGCTGTCGTCTGGATGTTGCTGGTGTCCGAGCCGGCCTGGGGTTCGGTCATGGCCATGGCGCCCCACTTGGGCTTGCCATGCGTGAAGCGATCCAGAAAGCGCTCTTTCTGATCGGGCGTGCCCACGGCCTGGATGGCCGCGCCTGCCAGGGCGCTGGACGGTGTGCACAGATAGATACCGGCATCGCCCCATGACAGGTTTTCGATCATGTGGATCATGCGTACCTGGAAGGTGGATTGCTTTTTCTGGCCGTTGCCACTGGCCTTGCCGTGGCCGTTTTTCTTTACTTCCAGGGATCGTTTGAGATTGGCGGCCTCCATCTGCTGGATGAAGGGCCAGATGAAGTTGATGTATTCCCAGGGGCGTTCATGTTCGTGCTCATCGAAATAGCGCGATACCTTGCGTATCACCTGTTCGGCCACCATTTCGGTGAGATTGGACTGATTCTTGACGCTTTCGGGGATTTCGAATTCAATGGGCATGATGACCTCCTAGACCATGACGGCGCCAACGAGTGTGAAGAGGCCGCGAGCGTTGCGCAGCCACAGCTCCACAGGGTGTTCACGGATATACCCGTGGCCGCCCAGCACCTGCACGGCGCCATCGGCCACTTTCAGAGCCATGTCGGCAGCATATCGTGCGACAAGATATGCTTCATGCGTGGCATCCCGGCCCTGATCCAGTTTCCAGGCTGCTTCCCACACCATCAGGCGGGTGGCATCGATCTCAATTGCCATCTCGGCCAGCATGAAGGCGATGGACTGTCTTGAGGCAATGGGTTCGCCAAAGGCCACGCGTTCTTTGGCGTAGTCGCGAGCGTATTCGTAGGCAGCGCGGGCAATGCCCACGCCCATGGCTGCCACGGCGATCCGGCTGCTGTTGAGCACGTTGGTCACATCCATGCCTGCTTCACCACCCAGGCGTTGTGCTACGCCGACCTGCACGTCGTGCAGGTGCAACGTGTGGTTTTGCAGGGCGTTGAAGCCCATCCACAGATTGCGGTCGCCCACTTGCAGGCCGGCGCTGTCGGCCGGCACCAGAAAAGCCTGCGTGCTTCCGGCTTCCTCGTCATGGGCATAGACGAGGAACCATTCGGCATCGGCGGCATGGATCACCATGGCCTTGCTGCCGTTCAGCACATAGTGGTCGCCCTGGCGTCGGGCGGTGGTGTGCAGCTTACGATGGTCGAACAGGATCACCGGTTCCAGCATGGCGGCGGCCATCTTGGGCATTTCCTCTCCGGCAAACAGCGGCAGGTAGTGTTGCTTTTGCGCTTCGCTGCCAGCCAGCAGGAGGGGGATCGCCACCAGGTTGGGGGCAAGTATCTCGAGTGTTAGCCCGGCATCCCCGTAGGCCAGCTCTTCGACGTACAGGGCGCCATTCAGCAGGGAATGTTCGCCAAAGCCGCCGTATTCTTCGGGCAGAGTTGCGGGCAGCAGGCCCAGCGCCCATGCCGACTGCAGGACATCGGCCGGGGCCTGGCTCGATTCTTCGGCCTGGCGTGCCGCCTGGCGCAGGCTGCGGGTGGCGTAGCGGTGTACTGTTTCGACGAGCAGACGTTGTTCTTCGCTGAGATCAAAGGAGTACATGGAACCCTCCGGGTAGTGGTTAAGGGCCAATCGCCAGTTGACTATTGATAGTTTTCAAAGATGCCGGCCGCGCCCATGCCGCCGCCAATACACATGGTGACCATGCCGTAGCGACTGCCCCGGCGTTTCATCTCGTAGAGGAGCTGGGTGGTGAGTTTAGCGCCGGTCGCCCCCAGGGGATGTCCCAGCGCGATGGCGCCGCCGTTGACGTTGGTCTTTTCGGGATCCAACCCCAGGGTGCGGATGACGGCCAGTGACTGGGCGGCGAAGGCCTCGTTCAATTCAATGAGATCGATATCGTCCAGGCTGAGACCGGCCAGTTTGAGCGCTTTGGGAATGGCGGCAATGGGCCCCACTCCCATGATCTCGGGAGCAACGCCCCCCACGGCAAAGGCCACAAAGCGGGCCAGGGGTTTCAGGCCCAGGGCCTCGGCTTTCTGGCGGGACATGACGACGACAGCGGCGGCGCCGTCGCTGGTCTGGCTGCTGTTGCCGGCTGTGACCGTGCCTTTCGTCTTGAACACGGGGCGCAGACGGGCCAACGCTTTCATGCTGGTATCGTAGCGCACGCCTTCGTCGACCTCGAACAGTGCTTCCCGACTCTGGCGCCGACCATTCTCGTCGATCCAGTGTTCCATCACCGGAACGGGCACGGTTTCATCGCGGAATTTGCCTGCCTGGATGGCGGCAGCGGCTCGCTGGTGCGAGCGCAGACTGAAAGCGTCCTGGTCCTGGCGGCTGATGTCGTATTTCTCGGCCACGTTCTCGGCGGTGAGGCCCATGCCCATGTACACACCGGGATGTTGGGCTGCCAGGTCGGGATCTGCGGCGAAGACATGCCCGCCCATGGGCACGCTTGACATGCTCTCCACGCCGCCGGCAACCAGACAGTGGCCAAAGCCGGCCATGATGCGTTCGGCCGCCAGGGCGATGCTCTGCAATCCTGACGAGCAGAAGCGATTGATGGTCATGCCGGGCACGCTATCGGGCAGGCCGGCCCGGTGAACCATAAGACGTGCCAGGTTCATGCCCTGCTTGCCCTCGGGGAATGCGCAGCCGATGATCACATCTTCAATATCTTCCATTTGTAGGCCGGGCGCCCGCTGAATGGCTTCGCCCAGCACCAACGAGCCCAGATCGACGGGGTGTACGTTGCGCAGGGTGCCACGTGGCGATTTGCCAACCGGGGTGCGTACGGCAGCTACAATTACAGCTTCTTGGGACATTCGTGTAACTCCTGTGTATGGATACGTGTCACGTGTTATGTGTCAATTGCGGAGCGGCTTGCCTGTTTGCAGCATGTGCCACAAGCGGGCCTGGGTGAGCGGCTCTCCGGCCAGCGAGAGCAGGGCCTCGCGTTCGAGGTCGAGGAAGTAATCTTCGTCGACCCACTGGGGCTGGCTGATGTCGCCGCCACAGACCACATAGGCCACTTTGTTGGCCACCTTGGCGTCGTGCTCGCTGATGTATCCGGCCAGGCGCTGCATTTCGATGTAGACTTGCAGCGAGGCCAGAGCATCCCGCCCGGCCGCATAGCAATTCTTTACGGGGAAGGTGGGGCGATAGCCGGTTGCGACCATGGCCAGCACCTCGGCCTTCGCCTCGGCGATAAGGTGATCCCTGTTCATGACGATGCGGTCGCAGTCACTGAGGAAGCCCAACCGCCGGGCTTTAACGGCGCTGGTGGCGATGCGGGCAGTGGCGATAGTGAGGGATACATCCTGCACATATTTATCGATGCCGGGGTTGTCGATGCGGGCCGCGGGAGAAATAACGCGGCGCACGAGCTCCTTGGTGCCGCCGCCGGCCGGCAGAATGCCCACGCCAACTTCAGGCAGGCCCATGTAGGTTTCGGCGGCAGCCACAATGCGGTCGGCCGCCATCGAGACCTCGGCGCCGCCGCCCAGGGTCATGTTAAAGGGGGCTGCCACCACAGGCTTGCTCATGGTGGTGAACACCCGCCGCATGCTCTGCAGTTTGCGAGAGAGATCTTCCAGGGTGTCCCAGTCGCCCTGTTGGGCATTGACGGCGATGAGGAAGATGTTGGCGCCGGTGGAGAAATGTTCGCCCTGATTACCGATCACCAGGCCCACGAAATCCCGTTCGACCCGTTCCACGGTTTCTTCGATGATGGTGAGGATGTCGAGGTCGAGCATGTTCATTACGCGGCCGTTGGGCGTGGCGGCATGGAATTCCAGCAGGGCCACGCCGTCGCCGATGTCGAGCAATGAGGCGCTGGCGTTATTGAGGATGACCCTATCATCGCTGCTCTTCAGCTCGTCGAGGATGATCAGCTTGGGGTCAGGATCGATATTTACATAACCCTGACCGATCACCCAGCGTTGTTTCTGACCGCGATGGGTGCGATAGAAGCTCTCGGCGCCGGCGTCGAGCATTTCCTGAACCCAGGCGGGGATGCTGAGGCCGTCCTCCTGCATGCGGGCCGCGGTCTTGGCCACGCCCAGGATATCCCAGGTTTCAAAGGGCCCCACTTCCCAGGAAAAGCCCCATTTCATGGCGTTGTCAACGGCCAGGGGATCTTCGCTGATCTCCGGCATCACCGAGGCGGCATAATGGAGGGTGTGAGCGATGACATACCAGACGAAGGCTCCTGCCCGGTCGTCGGCTTCCACCATGCCGCGCAGGCGCTCGGGCAGCGGCTTGTTGCGCAGCTTGCCCACACTTTCAAAACGCGGCTTGGGCATGGCTTCGTGCTGCATGGTCTTCAGGTTCAGGGGCCAGTATTCTTTTTTCCCGTCCACCCGCACCTGTTTTGAGAAGCCGATCTTGGTCTTGTTGCCCAGCCACTTACGCTCGAGCATCGACTGCAATATGCCGGTGAATTCGGGTGATTTCAGCACTTCGCGTTCGGGGTCGTGGGGGATGAGATCGTACAGATTGTTGCCGATAGCGGCCAGGATATCGATGCCTACGAGATCGGCAAGGCGGAAGGTGCCGGTCTTGGGGCGTCCGATCAGGGGGCCGGTGAGCAGGTCGACCTCAGGGATGGTGAAGTCATGCGCCACGGCGTAACTGATGGTCTGGGCCGAACCGATGAAGGCCAGGCGGTTGCCGATAAAGTTGGGCGTATCTTTGGCCTGGACCACGCCTTTCCCCAAGACTTCGCTGGCGAATGCGATCATGTCAGCCACCACGTCGGCGGCCGTGTCGGGCGTGGGGATGATCTCCAGCAGCTTCATGTAACGAGGCGGATTGAAGAAATGCGTACCCAGAAAATGGGCCCGGAAATCATCACTGCGGCCCTCGGCAATGGCATGGATGGGCAGGCCGGAGGTGTTGGTGCTGATAATGCTGCCGGGCTTGCGCACGGCCTCGATACGCCTCATCAGGCTTTGTTTGATATCCAGCCGCTCGATGATGGCCTCGATGATCCAGTCGGCTTCCTCCAGCCATGCAAAGTTGTCTTCGGTATTCCCCAGGGTGATAAGCTCAGCTGTCTTGTCGCTAAAAAGATTGGCAGGTTTGGCCTTGCGCATCCGTTCGAACCCCTCTCTGACGATACGGTTGCGCACTTCGGGACTTTCCAGCGTCAGCCCTTTGGCCTCTTCTTTGGGCGTGAGGGCTCGGGGTACGATGTCCAGCAAGTAGGTGGGGATGCCGGCATTGGCGAGGTGGGCAGCGATGGCTGCGCCCATGGTTCCGGCGCCAACAACGGCAACCCGGCGAAATGTTCGGTGCATAAGGCTGTCTCCTTTGACGGGCGAATAAGTGATATGTGCAGATGTCCGGAATGCGAGTGTGGTATTGTTTTCTATGGACAGATTCCCAGTAACGCTCTTGTGAAAT
Organism: Chloroflexota bacterium; assembly: GCA_024276255.1. Lineage (GTDB taxonomy): Bacteria > Chloroflexota > Anaerolineae > J102 > J102 > JAADGC01. The sequence goes on from JAJRXO010000073.1 coordinate 9,312, forward strand.
TGCAGCTCACATGCGTCACCTCCGATGGAAAGACAAAACGTGCTATCTGTGTCTTTGATGTGTCGTCTTCTGATATTCATACCACAATTGCGGCCGTGGCGCAAATTGCATGACGCAGCGCGCAATCAGATATGTCGTGGTGCGTTATCCCTGTGCAGCAACCCGTTTTGTGATATCTCCGGTGCTGGTGGCGAACTTGACAATGTTGCCCGACAATGGCTATGCTTCAGGGTATGAAACACATGTCTTCACGAATGATGTTGCTGTCAGGCGTGTTGGCGATCTTGTTGTTGGGGAGCTGCGGCGGGCGGCAGGCGACGGTAACGCCATCGCAGCCGCAGCGACCGCCCACGCCGGTGCCCGCCAATGACGAGGAGGCCATTGTGGGCCTGCTGCGGGCGGAGGGAGAGGCCGTGGTGGCGCAGGATATGGATCGGCTGGCAGAGTTGTGGGCTGAGGATGCGATCGTGCGCGATGCCAAGCATACGCCTGAGGATACGAGTGACGACGCACTGTGGCGGGGCATCGATGCGATTATGGATCGCTATGTGGTGCTGGTTTTTCCCGGAAATCCGCAGTTGGTAGAGCCAGAGATTGTTTCGATCGACATAGAGGGGGATAAGGCGACCGTGGTTTCGACCACCAGGATCGGGGAGGAGGTGTCTCCGGGTGGGGACACCTGGACCTTTGTACGGCGGGATGGGCGTTGGTGGATCGCCTCACTAACATATAACCTGGAGCCGTAGCTACCGCATTCGCCCTGCTTTACGGTAAAATAGGGGCAATCGCATTTTTCTGCCACCTGGAGCAATCATCATGACCACGCCTGCCATGAAAATCACCTATGCCACGCTTTCGGCCGATAATCCGGAACTGCATGCAGCCTATGACGCGGCTCTGCAGCGGGTACGCTCGCAGCTGGGCGGTGTTTATCCCTTGCTGATCGGCGGCGAAGAGCGCCGTGCCGCCGAGACGTTCAAGGATGTCAGCCCCATCGACACTACGATCACCCTGGGATATTTCCAGAAAGGG
>JAJRXO010000001.1 GCA_024276255.1 Chloroflexota bacterium
ATCTCCGGTTTGACAGCAAAGGCCGGGAAATCTATACTTGCATTATGAGGAATATCGACAACCTTATGCCCTCGTAGCTCAACGGTTAGAGCAACGGTCTTCGGAACCGTAGGTTGGGGGTTCGAATCCCTCCGAGGGTGCTCAGTACAAGAGCTACGGAAGCGATGCGGTTTCCGTGGCTTTTCTTTTATTATCCTCGAGATCGCAAAGTCTGCTCGCAACGCCTTCCTCATCCCATTTCGTATCTCATATCTCGTATCTCGTAACGGGCGACGTCCTTACGCAACACGCAACACGTAACTACTCTCGAAAACCTCTTTGCAATCGGCACCGACGCTATTCTCAAACAAATCCTCTGTAACTCATTCACAGGTCACATCTATGATTACCATTGTTGGTCTGGGACCAGGAGATCCCGAACTGATCACCCGCCGCACATGGCGTTTGCTCAGCGAGGCGCCTGAAGTATTTGTGCGCACGCGACGGCATCCGGCCGTCGCCGCAGTGCAGCAGATCACCAGCGTCCGAAGTTACGATGCATTTTACGAGCAACATGTCGACTTTGGCGCTGTGTATGCCGCCATTGCCGCAGATGTCGTGGAGCGCGGCCGCCAGGGCGATATCATCTATGCCGTGCCAGGCGATCCGGCCGTGGCCGAGGCCACGCCCCGCCAGATACGCGCCCTCGCCGCCCGGCACGACATCCCCGTGCTCATCGAGCCGGGCGTGAGCTTCCTGGAGCCCAGCTTCGCAGCTGTGGGCGCTGATCCCATCGAGGGCGTGCAGATCGTCGATGCCATCGATCTGGCGCAGCAGTATCACCCGCTGGGCGCCAGCGAGCAGGCCATGATGGTGGTTCAACTCTACAGCCGCCTGCTGGCCGGAGATGTCAAACTGACTTTGCTGAACGCCTATCCCCCCGAGCATCAGGTCACCCTGATCAGCGCCGCCGGCAGCGCCCGGATGCGCTTGCAGAACCTGCCCCTCTATGCCCTGGACCGTCAGGACGTTTTCGATGATTTGACCAGCCTGTGGGTGCCGGCCCTGCCCATGGCATCGAGCTATAACGCCTTGCAGGAACTGATCGCCCATCTGCGTGCACCCGACGGCTGCCCCTGGGACCGCGAGCAGACCCACGAGAGCCTGCGCCCCTACTTGCTGGAAGAAAGCTACGAAGTCCTCGATGCGCTGGATCGCGGCGACACGGAAGCCCTGGCCGAGGAATTGGGCGATCTCCTGATCCAGGTTGCCTTGCACGTGCAGATTGCCATCGAAGAAGGCGAATTCCAGCTCCATGATGTCATCTCGCATGTCGTGGCCAAGCTCATTCGTCGGCATCCGCATGTGTTTTCCGATACCGAGGTGCACAATGCCGCGGATGTGGCGCGCAACTGGGAGAGCATCAAGGAAGGTGAACGTCAGCAGGCGGCAAAAGAGCATAAAAACGCCAGCAAGGACCTGCTGGACGGCATGCCCGAGGCATCGCCCGCCCTCGCCCTGGCCCAGGGCTATATCAGTCGTCTCAGCCGCGTGGGCTATCCCCTGCCAGAATCCGATTTCTCACAGGCGTCTCAGGTAGCGCAGGCCCTGTTGCAGGTGGTGGCCGCGGCACAGGTGGCCGGTATCGATGCCGAATCGAGCCTGCGTTCGGCCTGCCGACAGCTCAAACAACGATACGAGAAGGTGGCAGCGCGGGCGGCCCGAGAGGGTCACTCTCTCACCGGGCTCAGTGCGGATGAACAGCGGCGCCTGTGGCTTGAAACGGAAGCCTGAGGCGCACAGCACTCATTCGCATCCCAAGAAGAAGAACAATATAGAGGCCCTCATTTGCGCATGGACCAGCCATGGTTTAGGATTGTGAACCGGGCGCCCGTGGCATTGCATGGCACCGGCGCCCCCCATTCTATTTCAGTTCTTCAAGGAGCATTTCCATGACAATGACGTCCCGCGAACGCGTGTTGGCAGTCCTCAATCACGAGGTTCCCGATCAGGTTCCCCTGGTATTGGGCGTGAGTAATGCCACAGGCATGAAGATGTCTGTCTACCGCGAACTGAAACAACTGCTGGGTATCGAGGCTCCGGACCGCTATGTGTACGACTGGCCGGAGCTGGGCACAGCCTTGCTCGACGAGGAAACCCTGCGCCGGCTGGGCGTTGACGTACGCGGCGTCACTGACCGGCATCCCCAGGCCACCTACGAACGCAATCGTAAGCGTCC
>JAJRXO010000074.1 GCA_024276255.1 Chloroflexota bacterium
GCATGACTCATAAAACAACCCCGGCCCATCAGGACCGGGGTTGCATTCAACGAGCGTGTGGATTAACGCTGGGCCGCCGCGAAGCGGGCAGCCACCGCATCCCAGTTCACCACATTCCAGAATGCAGCCACATAATCGCCGCGGCGATTCTGGTAATTCAGGTAATAGGCGTGCTCCCAGACATCCAGGCCCAGTAGGGGGGTGAAGTGATTCAGGTAGGGGCTATCCTGATTGGGAGTGCTGTAAACCACCAGCTGGCCAAAGGCATTCAGCGCCAGCCAGGCCCAGCCTGAGCCAAAGCGGGTGGCAGCAGCCTTGCTAAACTGCGAAGCAAAGGCATCGAATTCGCCAAACGCAGCATCGATGGCTGCGGCCAGTGCACCATCGGGTTTGCCGCCGCCATTGGGGCTCATCACTTCCCAGAACAGGGCATGATTCACATATCCACCGCCATTATTCTGTACTGCCGTGCGGATATCGGCAGGCACGCTGGCCAGATTGCGCAGCAGATCTTCGGCCGCCACATCTTTCAGTTCGGGGTGTTTCTCGATAGCAGCATTGAGATTCTTGGTGTAGCCGGCATGGTGTTTGCCATGATGCACGCGCATCGTGTCGCCACCGATGTAGGGTTCCAGATCGTCGTATCCATACGGAAGGGCGGGGAGTTCAAAAGCCATTGTCAGGGTCTCCTTGTCAAATAGTAAAATGAGGGGTTGAATGTATTGTTCAGTTTTGTCTGCCTGTATGTCCTGGTGTATCTGCGGCCGCAGACATTTCGTCGCGTCAGACTGCATCTGCCCGGGTGTATCAGGCTGACAGCTATCGGGCTTTGCGGGTTTACACCGGATTCAAGCCGAGGCCAGGCTTCAGCTGCTAAGTGAAAATGGTAAAATAACGAAGTGCCGCGAACGGTATCATTACAGAACTATTGTAGCACGCAGTGTCAGCAAGCCGGCGTACAATATATCGTGATTTTATGTAGGCCGATTTCCTTTTCATGTATGATGTTTGATCTCACTGCAAAAAGATTCCACGCGGAGAGCGCAAAGGCAGAAAAAGAGGATATTTCTCGTCACCCTGATTTTCATACACTCACCGACCATTGACCGTTTGTAACTCAGGACGCCCGCAAACCGGAGAGATGGCATGGCGCCGCCCCCACCGGCCTGGTTTACTTGTCCACTGTCTACTTGTTTACCCGTTTACCTTGAGCAAGACGCCAGAAAATGGACGTGAACCTGTACAGTTATTCCCTTTCTTTCATGCCATCTCTCCGCTTTCTGAATAAACTGTCATCTTTTCCGGCGCACAACTTCATGTGCTTTTCACTCACTCACGGTATACTCCAAAAGAGACCCATCTACTCTCCATGCTCCCCATGCCCCGTTACCTGATCCCTGCCTGTCTGCTGTGCCTGATATTACTCCTCGGGCTGGTGCTTCCCGCCCGCGTCGCTGCCACAGGCGCCGACACGCCTATTCCCGTGCCGTGGGTCGATGTTGGCCCGGTCATTGACGGCGATCTCAGCGATTGGCCTTCCGTCCCTCTGCTGGGTCTCGACGCCGCCAGCGCCGCCCATGTCGAGGGCCTGCCTCCCTGGCCCACAGCCAGCGACGCATCCATGGAATTGCGCCTGTTATGGGATGCCGATTACATCTACGTGGCCATGCAGGTGCAGGATGATGTACTCGTCAATGATTCCGGCGCCGCCGTCTGGCAGGATGACGAGATCGAGCTCGGTTTCGACGGCGACCACAACGCAGCTGGTCGTGATCAGTACGATCACCAGTTTACTTTCAATCCCGATGGCCGGATCACCGATTTCGCCCAGCCCACCACAGCCCTGACCGCGGTCATCACCGCTACCGTGGACGGCTGGCTGGTGGAAGCAGCCATTCCCCAGGCCCTGTTTCGTCCTGTCCCCTTCGATGACGGCGCTCTCATCGGCTTTACCTTTGCTCTGCGCGACGATGACGATGGCGGCGCCTGGGATCACAAATTCCTCTGGCGCGGCCTCTCTACCAACAGCTTTTGGGAGCAATTTGGCACCCTACAATTTCGGCGTGGCTCCATTCTTACCAGCACCGTGCTACGCGTGGGCAGCAATGGCTACCGCCAGATGGTTGATTCCTGGATCAATGCCTTTGCACCCACCACCAACTACAGTCCCGATCCCATCCTTCAGGCCCGCAGCGTCGGTCAGGCCGCTGCTCTCTTTCAGTTCGATTTCAGCCCGGTGCCGACAGGCGCCGAGATCTCACAGGCGGTCTTTCAGTTGCACACACTCGATCGCTCCAACGCCAACGACGCCACCTTTTCCGTGTATGGCCTGCGGCGCTACTGGGCTGTTCAGGATGTAACCTGGCAGCAGGCCGCGGCCCACAGCCCCTGGGGGGCGCCCGGCGCCAGCAGTCCCACGCTCGATCGATTCAGCACCCCCACCGCCAGCACCCGGGTCGAAGCGCTCGATCTGGACTATCAATGGGACATCACCAGCCTGGTGCGGCAGTGGCATCGCCACCCTACCACCAACTTCGGCTTCTTACTTACTGGCGAGGATGGTTTTCACGTGGCCTATGCCTTCGCCTCATCCGAAAACGCCACACCTGTCCTGCGGCCACAACTGGCAATCACCTACACCTACCAGCTGACAACCCCAACCCCCATCCCCACATCCACGCCCACGCCCTTCCGCGGCACACCCACCCCCACTTCCACGCCCACCCTCACCCCCAGTCCCACCCCCACGCCCACCCTCACGCTCAGCCCCACCCCCACCATTCCTCCCACACCTACCGCTACCCCCACGCCTCAGAGCCTGGCGATCGAAAACAGCCTGCCTGCCGTCTGCAACAGCAGCTTTGATGGCAGCACCATCGCCTGGCCCGCCCGCGTCAGCCGCTACACTCCCTGCCGGCCCGAATGGGACGAGACAGGCCCGGAAGCTATCTACCGTCTCGTCCTCAGCGATCCAACCACCGTTGCTGCCAAACTTTACTACGACCTCAATCAGGGAGACCTCGATCTCTTCCTCCTGCGCGGGCCCGATCCCGCGGCCTGCCTGCAGGGCAGTGATGCCACGCTCTCGCCCCAATTACTCGATGCCGGTGATTATTATCTGATTATCGACGGCTACCAGGGTGCGGCCGCACCCTTCAGTGTACAATTGCAATGCACCGTGCAGCTCTCACCTCAAAACTACCTCCCCCTCATCAGTCACTGACCCCATAAACTCATGCGCCGAGCCATTTTCATTATCGCCATTATCATCTTTCTTCAGTTCAGTGCCTTTGCTCTGCGCAGCTCGGCACTCAAGCCCGCGGCCAGCAGCGATTGGACCCGCCAACCCAGTCATACCGGCGTAAATCTGCACGCCATCGCCATGCTTGATGCCCAACGCGGCTTCGCGGCCGGTGACGGCGGCACCCTCCTTTTCACCACCGTGGGCGGGGTCGATTGGGTGCAGATCTACACCGGCCTCAGTCAAAACATCCGCGCCATTCATTTCTTCGATACCCAGCGCGGCTGGATCGCCGGCCAGCAGGGCCTGTTGCGCTACACCGCCACCGGCGGCACTTCATGGCAGAGCCCTACTCTTTTGCAGCCCACCAATTTCCATGCTCTCAGCTTTGTCGACGCCACGCATGGCTGGGCCGCCGGTGATAATGGCGTGCTCTATCGCTATGATGGCAATGACTGGACCTTGAGCATTTTGCCCGGCCAGCCCACCATTTACGCCTTGGCCTTCGTCGACAGCCAGCTCGGCTGGGCTGCCGGTGCCAACGGGGCCATCCTGCGTACGACCAACGGCGGCCTTAGCTGGCAGGTTCAGACCATTGGCGCCACCAGCGCCCTGTATGGCCTCAGCTTCAGTGATGCGCAAAACGGATGGGCCGTGGGTGCAGGGGGAACCATCCTGTACACCAGCAATGGCGGCGTCACCTGGCAGCCCCAAAGCAGCGGCGTGAGCAGCGATTTGCTGGCCGTGACATCCGGGGCTGCCAACGAGGGCTGGATCACCGGTGCTGGTGGGGTGGTGCTGCACAGCAACGACAGCGGCCAGCACTGGATTCAGGAAGACGTTGGCAGCGGCTTCGATTTACGAGCTGTGGCCTTCCCTTCCCCCAACGATGCGTGGGTCATTGGCGACGCCGGTCGTATCTGGCATTGGCGCAACCCGCAGCCTGTAGCCACATCCACCCCCACGGCCACGCCCACGGCGACCGCCACCCCCACACCCACGCTCACTCCCACGCTCACACCCACCCCCACACTTACGCCCACATCCACGTCAACCCCCACCGCCACACCCACCCCCACCCTGACGCCCACACCCACACCCCATCTCGGCGACATCCTGCTCACCATTTTCCGTGATCACAACGAAGATAATCACTTCGACGCCGGTGATACGCCCCTGCCCGGCATCATCGTCACCCTGCGTGACGACCGCGGCTTTGCCCGCAGCGTGGCTACCACCGACGCTCAGGGACAGATCCGCTTCCGCAGCTTTGCTCCCGGCGACTACACCCTGTGGCCCATCCTTCCCGCCGGCACCAGCAGCCTTGTCCCCCTCCCCGTTCCCGTCCAGGTTCAGGCCAATAACACAGTCATCATCGAGATCGGCCTTGTCCCCAACAACCGTCCGCACTACTGGCCGCTTATCCTGCAACCATGACCATTCACTCACGATCTCCCTACACCGGTCCGCCGTCAGTCCCACACGCCCTTGCTCGCAGCATGGCGCGGTGGTATAATGCCGCTGCCGGGGATCAGGCACATCCCGTTGCATCGGACCATGATCGTATGCGTATTCTAGTTGTTGATGACGACCCACCCAGCGTAAAAATGACCGCTTTTCTCCTGCGGGAGGAAGGCTATGAGGTGTTGGCGGCCAACAATGGCCGTGATGCCCTGCTCTTGCTGGAACGAGAAAAGCCCGATCTGGTTCTGCTCGACGTCATGATGCCTGGGCTGGACGGCTTTGAGACCCTGCGCCAGATTCGCACTCGCGATCCCATTCCCGTCATCTTCCTCTCGGCCAAAGGCGAAACCGCCGACCGGGTAGCGGGCCTGGAGATTGGCGCCGACGATTATCTGGCCAAGCCCTTCGAGCCATCTGAACTGTTGGCCCGGGTTAAGGCCGTGTTGCGGCGCACCGAAGCCTACGCTCTGGGCGATTCCTCTGATCGCATCGAAAGCGGGGGCATCCGCCTGGATCCGCTCACCAATCGCGCCGAACTTCCCAACGGTCGTACCGTCGAGCTTACCCCCATCGAATGTCGTCTCCTGCACTGCGTCATGCGTAATGCCGGCCGTGTCCTCACGCACGATCAATTGCTGAACAGCGTGTGGGGCACCAATTACGGCGGCTATCCCAATCAGATCGCCGTCTATGTGCGCCGCTTACGCACCAAAATCGAAGAAGATCCCGATCGCCCCCAGCGCCTGGTTACTGTGCGCGGGGTGGGATATCGCTTCGAGCCTGATTGAGCGACATCCCGGCCGGGATAGACGATTGCACTTATGTCCTCCGGGGGAGCAGAGGCGTGGCCTGGGCAGCGCTTCATGTTCCCCTTTGCGCGTTCATACCCCCCACCCGGCCAGGCCGAAACCCGGTATAATCTCCCGCCGCGCCCTGTTCTGCGGGATAAAGCGTCATTTGTTAACATACTACTCATTCGTTCTCCGATGATCCTATGCGAGCACAACATCCTCTGCGCCTGCTTTTGCTGGCCTTTTGTTTCAGCGCCGTCCTCCTCACCTTTCCTTTCCTGGTTCGGGTAACGGCTGCTCCGGCTGCCGATACCGTCTGGAATGACTTCACCCCTGCCGTGGGGCAGTGGACCAACACCATCCCCGCCACAGCCGCCATCAGCGCCAGCGATGCTGACGGACTCAGCGGCGACATCGCCTATCAATACCTGGTCAGCGGCCAGAGCGATTGGTCCGGCTGGCAGACGGCTCATGTGCAGAGCACAGCTCCCCTGACCACCAGCCGCCGCATCACAGTCAGCCAGCTCCCCCTGCAGGACGGCCTGAACTTCATCCAGTTCCGTATCACTGACACCCTGGGCATGGTGAGCAGCAGCCCTGCCTTTCCCCTCAATATCGATACCATGGCCCCTGCCGCTGCCCAAAATCTGCTGGCCGATCCCGCAGGCTGGAGCGCTACCGACGCCTTCAGCCTCAGCTGGACTAACCCTGCCGATCCCGCGGGCATTGCCGGCGCCTGGTACAAACTCGATGCTGCGCCCCAGGCCAATGATGACGGCATCTGGGTTCCCGGAGACGGCATCCAGAATATCAGCGGCATCACTGTGGGCAGTGACGGCGTGCATAGCGTGTGGCTGTGGCTGGCCGACAGCGCCGGTAATACCGATTACCAGAATGCGGTTACGCAGACCCTGTCTCTCGACACAAGCCCACCCCTCGCTTTGCAAAACGCCGCCGTCAGCCCGGCCGGGTGGACCAACAGCAATCGCTTTGATCTGAGCTGGCAGGCGCCTGCTGATGCCAGCGGCATCTCAGGCGTACGCGCCCAGCTCGACAGCCCCCCCGCGCAACCGGACGATGGTGAACTATGGGCCGGGGCGATCAGCGGTCGCAGCGCTTACAGCCTGCCCAATCCCACCGAGGGCCAGCATCAGCTCTGGCTGTGGCCCGTCGACGGGGCCGGCAACGCCGCCCTGCCCACCGACGCCATCTCCCTCACCCTCTCGCTTGATTTTACCCCGCCGGGCCCCACGCTCAGCGTCCCCCAGGTCACGCCCCATGGCTGGCAGACCGCCACCACCGCCAGCTTCACCGCCACCTGGACGAATCCCGTCGATACCAGCGGCATTGCCGCCGCCTGCTACAAGCTGGGCAGCGAGCCGATTAGCGATCTGGACGGCACCTGTGTCAACGGAGCCGATATCCAGCAGATCAGCGGCATTCAGGCCGACGCCCCCGGTAGCTATCATCTCTTCCTGTGGCTCCAGGACAGCGCCGGCAATATCGACAGAAATAGCCGCCGCGTGGCCCTCGACGCCGTGCAATGGGATCCGGTGCCACCCGAATTGCGCCTGGACACCCAGGGCGACATGGGCGCCAATGGCTGGTTTACATCGGCCATCGACGTCCAGATCACCGTTAGCGACGAGGGTTCAGGCCTCGATCGCAGCGAATACAGCCTCGACAGCGGCCCCTGGCAGCAGGGCAGCCAGCTGCGCATCGACACAGACGGCGTGCACCTGTTGGAAGTGCGGGCCTATGACGTGGCGGGGAACATGACCACGGTCGGGCCGCAGTCGCTCAGCCTCGACACCCAGCCCCCCACCACCGATCTCGCGCTCAGTGCCACGCCCGTGGTCGACAACTGGTATGACGACGCCGTGACCATCATCCTCACCCCCCGTGACGCCACCTCGGGCCCCGATGCCACTTACTGGCGGTTGAACGATGCTCCCTGGCAGCGCGGCAACACCATCGTCGTCAGCAGCGAGGGTCCTCATACCCTGTGGTATTACGCCGTTGATCTGGCCGGGTTAACGCAAACGCCCGAGAGCATGCCCATTCACATCGATCGCCAGCCGCCGGTGACATCCTATGCCATCCTGCCCAGCGACGGAGTTAACGGCTGGTACACCCAGCCGGTGACCGTCACCCTCTTCCCCGCTGACGAAGGCATCGGCGTGGCCGACACCCTTTATCGCATCAACGGCGGGCCCTGGCAACACGGCACCTCGTTTTCCCTCACCGAAAGCGGTGAGTACAGCGTGGAATTCTACAGCGTCGACCTGTTGGGCCATGCCGAAGCCCCTTATCTCATTCCCAACGGCATTCATATCGACACCGAGGCTCCCCTGGCCCCCACCCCCATCGACATCGATCCCCGCGGCTGGACCAACGACAATCAATTCGATCTCACGCTGGCTATCCCGCCCGATCTCAGCGGCATCAGCGGCCTGTATTACAAGATCGGCGCCCCGCCGCAAAATGCCAATGATGGCACCTGGCGGCCCGGCGGCGGCAACATTCTGCATCAGATCCAGGCGCCGGCCGAGGGCCAGTTCAAC
>JAJRXO010000075.1 GCA_024276255.1 Chloroflexota bacterium
GGCGTCTACATCCCCGGCTTTTATCAATCGTCCTACCATGCCGACGGCACCCTCATTGCCACCTCCCCCCTGCCCGAGTACAGCGACGTGGCTCCGACCACAATCCACAAACGCATCGTGCCCGTGCTGCCGCCTCCCGTCACCGACTTCATCGTGCCCTTCATCGATGTGGTGCACAATCGCGCTGCCATCGAAATCCAGCGCGGCTGCACCCGTGGCTGCCGTTTCTGCCAGGCAGGCATGATCTTCCGCCCCGTGCGTCAGCGGCCCCTCTCAGAAGTCCTGACTGCCGTTGACCGCATCATCGCCAGCACCGGCTTCGAGGAGATATCCTTCCTCTCCCTCTCTTCATCCGACTACACCTACATCCAGGAGCTGGTCGAGCAGGTCACTGCTCGCTACGCCCATAAAAAACTCTCCATCGGCCTGCCATCCCTGCGCATCGAATCCTTCAGCGTCGATCTCATGGATCAGCTCGAACAGGGCCGTCGTCGCTCCGGCTTCACCTTCGCCCCCGAGGCCGCCACAGATCGCCTGCGTGACGTGATCAACAAGCCCATCGATACCGAACTCATGCTGCAAACAGCGCAGGAAGTCTTCAGTCGCGGCTGGACCACGATCAAAATGTACTTCATGATCGGCCATCCCACGCAGACGTTGGAAGATGTGGAGGCCATTGCCCAACTGGCGCACGCCGTCCTGCACATCGGTCGCCAGCACATCGGCCGCCGAGCCAGGGTGCGGGTGGGCGTTTCCACCCTCGTGCCCAAGGCCCACACCCCCTTCCAGTGGCTCGGCATGGAAGACGAGACCACCATCCAGGCCCAGCAGCAACATCTGCGCCAGCGCCTGCGCGCCGCCGGCCTGCAACTTTCCACCAACGACCCGCGGGAATCCCTGATGGAAGCGTTCCTCAGCCGTGGCGACCGGAAACTGGCCGCCGTTGTCGAACGCGCCTGGCGTCTGGGCGCTCAGTTCGATGCCTGGGGCGATCAATTCAACTGGTCCGCCTGGCAGCAGGCCTTTGCCGAAGCCGGCCTCGATATGGACTGGTACGCCCGTCGTCAGCGTAGCATCGACGAGGTGTTGCCCTGGTACCACCTGAGCATGGGCGTGAAAAAACAATACCTCATCGACGAATATCTACACAGCCAGCAGGGCGCGGTGATTGATGACTGCCGGGATCACTGCTACTCCTGTGGCATCATCACTCAATTTCGCAAAGAGCGCCGTCAGGCCCAGGACCTACTGGGAGACGACGGTAATTGGGGGTGTCCCGCCTTTGGTCGTGATGCTGAACGCCAGCCCGTCTCCTCCGCTCCCCTGCCCCTCTACTATAACCCCGACATGAGCCCTGATGACGTGGGTGAATTCGACCACCGCGTGCCCCAGCGCCGCGCACGGCTGACAGCGCACTCACAATCCGAGCCAGCAGCCACCAGCTGAATCACCCAATCATCACTCGGCGTTCACCTCACGCCCCTCCCTCCCCCATGAGGAGTCCTGGTATATGTTTACAGTCACTAAGACAAAAGGAGCACAAAGGCGATGGCAAAAAGCATAGTAAAGCGTTATAGTGAGGCATTCCGAATCCAGGTGGTTCGAGAATATGAAACTGGGGCAAGTATATACGAA
>JAJRXO010000076.1 GCA_024276255.1 Chloroflexota bacterium
CACATCGCCATGAATACGGGTCTCGGCATCGACGATCACCGTCAGCGAAGCAACCTGCCATTGACCCTGCGGATAATCAGGCGTGGTGGGATCTGGAGCGACCTGCACCTCTCCCCTGAATGGGATTCGCGGAGGTCGTGTGACCCGCACCACGGTTGCCTCGACCACAGGCGGCGCAGTAGGATCCGTGGTGTCGGTCGCGGCCATGCCAGCGCCTTTCACCCAGGCACCCACTTCTACCTCTGCCGGCTCCACATTGATTCTGGTATCGGCGGTTACGATGACCACCCAACTCATCTCAGGACGATCACCATGTGCCGGTCGGGTGACCAGCCATGCCCACTGCGCAGGCTCAGTCAAAGGCGTGGGCAGGATCTCGGCCACAAAGCCGCTGAACGGCGTATCAACCGGTATGTCGCCCAGTTTAGCGATCAGTCGTGCCAGTACGGTGCCATCTTCCATGGCAAAACCACGCACGCCTACACGATCGCCCACAACAGGCTCGCCAGCAATACGGGTGTTTTCATCAGTGACGACTTGCGTTACCGTATCACCGCTTTGAATCATCCAGATGTCTCCTTCGATGCTGAGCACCGTGCCACGGAAGGCTACCGGGCGCCCCGGAGGCGCATCTTTGACCATGATGAACCGGGCCAGAAGGCCGGCATCGGTCGGCACGACCTTCGCCAGCGCCAGATCGCCCACATCGGGGTGATCGCCTTCGATCCGCGTTTCGTCATTAACAATCACATCGTGTTCGCCAATGGTCCACAGACCATCCTGTATGGCCGTAATCCGTCCCTTCAGAATGCGCGACTGCGACGGCTCTTTCACGATCAGTAACGCTTCCAGGGTGTTCGCCCGCGGTCGGGCAACCACACGCACCTGATCACCCACCTGCATCTCCGACACGTCGGGTCGGAACCGGGTCTGTTCCGTAACCATGACCAGCCGGCCGGCAATCAGCCAGGGGCCGGGAATGCTGTCGGACATGCGCTGGATGGGGCCGGAAAAGACAACATCCGTTGCCTCGGGCTGCGGACCGCCGGCAGCAATCGCCGCCGAAGGCACAAGCAACAATCCGACAACCAGTAACAGTAAAAACCATTTTGCAAATCTCGTGTTCATTTTTAACCTCCGTAAAAAGTGAGGGGAAATCTTCATCTAATACGACGATGCAAAATCCTGATCCGTACGCCTGCGCCGGAAAAAATGTCCCGCTGCCCCCCATGCCGCTGCGGGCCGACCGTGGCAAACCGTACTGCGATCGCACTCCCACCCGAATCGCCTTACAGCATGCATTGTTGGCCAAAAAATGATACAATACAGCTTAGAACGTCGGGATGGCGCTCATCATGCATGCAATCGCAGCAACGGCCTCCCACTCCACACGATCCTCAAACACCAACTTCCCCTTTCACATACAGAAAAACTCCATGGGCTCACCATCTTTCCGTAACGGTTTCATCTACCTGATCCTCCTGGCTTTGCTGGGCGCGTTCCTCTTTACTTCGATGTCCCGCAATGCCAGCAGCGTCGATATAGTACAAATCGACGATCTGAATATTCTTGCCACCCAAATCCAGGAAGGCAGCGTAGCTGCCATCAAGGTCAAGGGCGACGAGCTGGAAATCCATTATAAAAACAGCGAACGTATTGGCCGCGCCCGTAAGGAGAGCGGTATCAGCTTTAGCGAGACTTTGACCAACCTGGGTGTAAAGCCATCACAATTGAAGGATGTGGATGTCACCTTCAGTCCGCCCAGTCGCTGGGAAAACTGGGGGGTGATCCTGGGCTCCATCCTACCCATCATTCTCATCGCCGCCTTCTTCTTCTTCATCATGCGGCAGGCGCAGGGTGCAGGCAATCAGGCATTCTCATTTGGTAAAAGCCGCGCCCGCATGATCACCGGCGATAAACCCACCGTGACATTCGACGATGTCGCCGGAGCCGAGGAGGCGAAAGAAGAACTGCAGGAAGTTGTGGAATTCTTGCGCGAACCGCAAAAATTCGCCGCCCTGGGCGCCCGCATCCCCAAAGGCGTGCTTATGGTTGGCCACCCCGGCACCGGCAAGACCCTGATGGCCAAGGCCGTGGCCGGTGAGGCGGGCGTGCCGTTTTTCAGCATTTCCGGTTCCGAATTCGTGGAGATGTTTGTCGGTGTGGGCGCCAGCCGCGTGCGCGATCTGTTCGAGCAGGCCAAGCGCAACAGCCCCTGCATCATCTTTATCGACGAGATCGACGCCGTGGGGCGGCATCGCGGAGCCGGCCTGGGCGGCAGCCATGATGAGCGCGAGCAAACGCTGAACCAGATCCTGGTAGAAATGGACGGCTTCGATACCGACACCAACATCATTATCATTGCCGCCACCAACCGCCCGGATATTCTGGATCCGGCGTTGCTGCGCCCGGGACGCTTCGACCGTCAGGTGGTGATGGACCGGCCGGATGTGCGCGGTCGAGAAGCCATCTTCAAGGTGCATGTGCGCGGCAAACCCCTGGCCGATGATGTTGATCTGGTGCAGTTGGCCCGCCTTACCCCCGGCTTTGTGGGCGCGGATATCGAGAATGTGATCAACGAGGCCGCGATCCTCGCCGCTCGCCGCAACAAGCGATTGATCGGCATGGCCGAAATGCAGGAAGCTATTGAGCGCGTGCAAATGGGACCGGAGCGCCGCAGTCGTTTGCTCACGCCAACCGAAAAAGAACTAACCGCGTACCATGAAGCAGGCCATGCTGTGGTCACCTTTTTTCTGGAGCATACAGATCCGGTACAAAAAGTGACGATTGTACCCCGGGGGATGGCTGGCGGTTATGTCATGCCGCTGTATGATGAAGACGCCATCAACAGCTATAATCGCCTGCGCGATCAGCTGGCCTTTTACCTGGGTGGACGCAGCGCTGAAGAGGTGATATTCAGCACAATCACAACCGGCGCTGCCAACGACTTGGAACAGGCCACGCAGCTGGCCCGCAATATGATTACCACCCTGGGCATGAGTAAGTCGCTGGGGCCGCTCACTTTTGGTCAGCGGGACGAACTTGTGTTTCTGGGCCGCGAGATCAGCGAGCAGCGTAATTACAGCGAAGAAGTGGCGGAGATCATCGATGCAGAAGTAAGCAAACTTATCTTCGAAGCGCATGAACGGGCGCTGAGTATCATCCGTCAGCATCGTGATAAACTGGAGAATCTGGCCCAGCGCCTGTTGGAGGTCGAGACCGTCAACGCTACCGAATTCGTTGCTCTGATGAGCGGTGAAAGCGAAGCGGCAACTACCACTGCATAACCCCGGCCATGCAACGTCTGATCGGCCTGTTACTTCATATTCTACATCAGCTTGATCATCATAATTGGCTCGACACCAGCCTGTTTGCCTGGCTGGTGTCGCTGTTGTTGGTGTTTTCACCCCTCCCCGTACAGGGTGTGGTGCCGGGCGGCCTACTGCTCAGCGGCTGTGCGCTGGCGGCGGTCTTGCTCTTGCTGATCGGCCGCTGGTGGGGCAGACGTCGCTATTATGTACATTTCGTCCCCACACCGATCTCTGTCCCCGCCGACCCACCGCAACCCCTGTGGCCAGCAGATAAAGTGTTGCTCCATGTCGCCGGTCATCTTGGTGTTGAAGGCAAAGAAGCTGATTTTACCGGGCTCGTCGCCTATTACCGCACATTTGAAACGCGCGAGCATGCCATCATGGCCCGCCAGACCCCCAGGCGTTTTTTGGGGGGCAAGGTGCCCCAACGCCTGCTGGGTATGTGGTACACATTTATTACGCCGCACGAGCTGCAAGAGGTGCAGGAGGGTGATGTTTATGTGGATGCCCGGCCCCGGCCAGGACTTCGTCTACATATCCAGCGCACCAACGCCAAGGGCAAGACCCGGATGGAAACACTGTATCTTATATTTGCCACCCCGGAAGAAAGAGCACGCGTGGCAGCTGATCTGCGCCTGGATATGGGCGGCCCGGCAGCCAGTCCCTGGCGTCCGCCTGCATGAATCCATCGCTGAATTCTGTCAGCTGGCGGGAGTGGGTGTTGGCGTGGGGGTGAGATAGTTTTGTGACCAGGCGGGCGGGGTGGGGCAACCCTGGGGTCGCTGGGCCAATGTGCGTATGGGCTCGGAATCAAAGAGCTGGCGGATGGCCTCGTACAACCGATCCCCTTCCGAGACCAGCACTTCAGCGCCGCTATGCAGCACCAGAGGCTCGGTCTCGTATTTACCAATGACATGAGCACGCACATCGTCGGTGCTGATGGAAGCAGCCAGGCGCCCCAGTTTGATGATGTCAAGAATGCCCAGATCCGTCGTGAAATATTTATTCAGCGCCTGCCACAGCTGGGGAATGCGCCGCACTGTGCCGGCGCTGATCATCTGATCGCGCAAGGCCAGCAGGAAGACCTGTTGTCGGCGGGCCCGATCCCAGTCGCCCGTTACATAGCGATAGGTGGTAAAACGCAGGGCCTGCTCGCCGTCGAAATGATGCGACCCGGCCGATAGATAGAGCACCTGATATTTCTGTTCGCCGTCGGCATTGTTGACCGTGGTCAATTCCCACAGATCACAATCCAGGGTGACATCGACCCCGCCCAATGCATCAACGATGTCCACGAAGCCGGAGCGGTGTAGACGAACAAAATGATCGATGCGAATGCCGAAGTTCTGGGAAAAGGTGTCAGCCAGGAGGCTAAAACCGCCGCCCGGATATTCGAAGTATTCACCCAGGAAATCGACCTGATTCAGGCGTTTGTGATCGAAACGGGGGACTTCCACCCATAGATCGCGGGGGAATGACAATACGCCCACACGATTCTGCTGCCAGTCCACGGCAACCAGGAACATGGTGTCAGTGCGCCAGGACATGTCCTCGCCCTCGCGCAGGTCCGTGCCCAGAACGAGGATGTTCTCGGTCTGGCTGAGAACGGCCGGGGTAGGTACCGGCGTGGGCGGACAGAGAACGTCGGGCGGGCAGGGCGTGGAAGTGGGAGGCGGCGTGGGTGTGAGCGTGGGCGTGGGCGTGAAACTGGGAGTCGGGGTGATTGTGGCTGTGGGCGTGATCGTGGGCGTGGGCGATGGTGAGGGTTCGGGCGTGCACAGGGCCGGGGCTTCGCTGCAAACGAGCGCCATGTCGGGTGTGGGGGTGGCCAGCGTCTGAGTTCCCTGGCGGGCAGCCATGGTTTCACCGGCGGAGTAGGTGCTCGTGGCTGTAGCAGGCAACACCAAGAAAGCCGGAGGCGTGCAGGCGCCCAGCAAGAGGAACACGGCGCTGAGCCCGATTGCCAACAGCAGTGCTTTATTGCTCGCTATTCTGGAGGGTATTGCAGTTGCGAGGTTTTTTGGGATTTTTGAGGATGCTGGGTTCATCGAATAGGTGCTGGATGCGCTTGTTGATCATGTTCATCTTGGGCAGGAGGACGTAAGCGCCACTGGGCGTGGTCCAGCTGTCGGTCTCTTTGAAACCGATGATAAAGCCGTGAACGTTGTCGGGTTCAATGCGGATCCCCAGTTCGGCCAGACGCAGGATCTCGGTCAGACC
>JAJRXO010000077.1 GCA_024276255.1 Chloroflexota bacterium
CTGATTTCCGACCTGCACCATCGCGGCGAGATCGACCGTCTGTCCGCCCTGTTCAAGCTGGTCACGCGCTGGATCGTCACTGTGGCCATGCCGCTGTTCCTGGTGCAGATGCTGTACGCCCCGCAATTGATGAGCCTGTTCGGCCCCGAGTTTGTGCAGGGAGCAACAGCTCTGCGTATTTTGAGCTTGGGCCAGCTGGTGAACTTCGCCACCGGTGCCGTTGGCGTGATGCTTATCATGTCGGGCCGTTCCGATATTACCTTCCTCAATTCGCTACTGACGGTAGTGCTGGCTCTAGCCCTGGATTTCTGGCTGGTGCCCAAGGCGGGACTCCTGGGAGCGGCAGTGGCCGGTGGCGCCATCATGGCCCTGATCAACATGGTGCGGCTGTTTGAGGTGTGGAAGCTGATGCATGTGCATCCCTTCAGCCTGGCCTTTGTACGTCCGTTGATTGCTGCCGTGCCCGCAGCCCTGACCGGCGGCGCCTGGTTGCGCTGGCTACCTCTGAACGGGGTGCTGTATCTTGCTGCCGCCTGTGTGACCCTGGGCCTCGTGTATGTGGCTGTATTACTGGCGTTGGGGCTCGATGAGGGGGATCGAATGGTGCTGCGCGCGTTGCACACGCGCTTCCGTCGCCTGCTGGATGAACTGGTACCCTCACGGGCCGCCGCGGGAGGTTGAAATGCGTTTGTTTGTATTGGGACTGGACGGCGCTACCTGGGACCTGTTGGATCCGCTGATCGCACAGGGCTATTTCCCGCATTTACAGTCCCTGCTGCAACAGGGCGTACGGTCGTCGTTGCAATCGACCTACCCGCCGGTGACAGCGCTGGCATGGCCGGCGTTTTACACCGGCGTGAATGCAGGCAAGCATGGCGTTTTTTCATTTGTACAGCGCGATCAGCAGGGGCGCCAGCATATCACCGGCCTGCATCAGGTGCAGGCGCCGGCATTGTGGGATTATCTGGCTGCAACAGATCTGCGCCTGGGCACGCTGGGCATACCCATCACCTATCCGGCGCCAACCGCAGCCGATTTTGCGGTGTCAGGCTTTCTTACGCCCCCGGACGCCGGTTCGGCCTTTGCGCCTGACGACCTGGAGGAGGCATTGCAGGCCGCAGTGGGAAAATGGATCTTTCATGTAGCGCCGCCGGGTCACGGCGCCGATGCAGCCGCTACCCGCGCATTCGTGGCACAATTGCAACGCGAGACCGATCAGAAACTCCGGGCCATACGCTGGCTCGGCGATCGATTTCAGCCCGATGTGTTCATAACGGTCTTGATGCATCTGGACACGATACAGCACGTGTACTGGGGGGTCCTGCACCCGCAGCATCCCCATTATAACCGACCGCAATCGGCTGCCCTGCGCGCGTTGCTTACGCCGGCTCTGACCCAGCTCGACAACCTGATCGGCGAAATCGCCGACATGGTGCTGCCCAATGGCAGCCTGCTTCTGCTCAGCGATCACGGATTTGGCCCCATGTATCGCCGCCTGGCCCTGAACAATGCCCTGGCCCGGCACGGCTTTCTGCACATTCATCGCTGGCGGCGCTTGCGGCGGCGCCTGCAACGACGGTTGCAGTGGCACAGCAGCCGTGATGCGCGACGCAACGTGCAGGCCAATCCCGAGCTGCGTGAGCTGGTTGATTGGTCCCGCACGGTTGCATTTGCCGGGGCCGCCCACGAACTATGTATTCACATCAATCGTCGCGATCGCTTTACACACGGCATCGTAGAACCCGGTGATGTGCCCGCGGTGGCCACTGCCATTGCCGACATGCTGTTGGGGTTGCGTGACGAGCAGGGTCAACCTCTGATCGCCAATGTGTACAGTGCGCACGAATTGTTTAACGGCCCCATGCTGCACACTGCCCCCGATTTATTCGTACGCCCGGCCGATCCCCGCGATGTAGTCAGCGACGGACTGCTGCGCGGGGGCCGCCTGTACCGTTGGGAGACCCATCACTGCGGTGGCTGGCATCGACCGCTGGGTATTTTGCTGGCTGCCGGCGCTGGTATTCGGCATGTGGATGATTGGCAAAGCCCGCCCACGTTACTTGACATTGCCCCCACCCTGTTGGCCCTGCTGGGCTATAGACCACCTGCTGATTTCGATGGTCGCATCCTGGCCGAGATGTTGGAGACGCCTCCCGTCGCGCTTGCCGCCCTGCCCCAGCTGGTCTCTGGTAAAATGCCTGTTGCGGGCCTGACCGCCGAGGAACAGGCCGCACTCAGCGAACGCCTGCGCGGGCTTGACTATCTGGCATGAAGGGGCGTGATTTCTCCTCAACTACCAATCTAAAAAGCCTCGTCAGGCGGTCGTTCATTTCCGCCCCCATATTCAAACGCCCCCCTGGATGCTGCATCACTTCTAATTGCGCGTCCGACTGTGTATACTATAACAGTCAGACACAATATCTTCCATTCATCATCCTCTCCCGACCATACTCATTCATGAAAGTTCGAATCTATGCAACCTTGCGCACATTGGCCGAAGCCGAAGTGCTGGAAGTGAACACACAACCCGGCGATCGTATAATCGATTTGCTGCATGAGATCGCGGAGCGTTGGCCAAAGTTGCGTGATGAGTTATTGGATGAAAACGACTCCCTGTCCCCGCGCATCCATCTGTTTCTGAACGGCCGCGATGTACGCTATCTCAATGGCCTGGACATGCCTATCCCCGAGAATGCCGATATCCGTATTTTCCCTCCCGTGGGTGGTGGGGCATGATCCCCTGGCGAATCGATTATGTGGACGGAAAACCGATGGTGCACATCGAGGTGCGCAGCATGAGCCCCTGGCAGGTAGAGCGTTACCTGGTGAAGCTGGGGGGTGAGGTGAAAGCGAAGGACAGCTACATCGTCGGCAAGGGCTGGGAGGCGAGACTGCAGCGCGGGGAACCGGTGGCACTGGGCGCGCTGCGCATCGGTGTGGTGCACATGGATCTGTTTGGCGATGAAGCCACCCTGCATGCTTTGATGGATAAACTCAGCCTGTGGCTGATGCGGGGTGGGGGTTGAATGTCATTTGACATCCTTCCCCGCTTGTGCTATGCTGCCCGCCAATCATCACCCTGTCCCGCGATATGTTGTCATGATCTGTAATCGTTCTCAGTCTCACGCCTTATCGTGC
>JAJRXO010000078.1 GCA_024276255.1 Chloroflexota bacterium
GCTATCACAGTCAGGCCCTGGCGATTGGCATGATCGACAACCAGATCGGCATGTTGCCAATCGTAATGGCCCGGGCGCGGCTCACTGAACGCCCAGGGAAAGTACTCCACGATCCACGGCGTGCCCATCTCCCGCACCATCTCCAGCGTGCGCTTGATCTTCCACGGCTCAACCTCGTTTTCCAGGCGGGTATGCACGCCTGCCTTGGGGTTGGTCGTCAGCACCACCTGCTGGGGCCCCAGCAATACCGGCCGGCTTTGCTGCGACCACCAATATGCGCCCCAGGCCGCCAGTAGCGCCGGCGCCAGCAAAAACACGTGCGCCGTGATCATGCGGCCCCGGGGTGAAAGAACACGCTTGCACAGCATCGACCAGGCATGCTTGCCCGCCCCCACCAGCTGTGCTATACTCGCAGATACGTTCATATCCCAATCTATTCCCTGAGCCTGACCATGAATGCATTCGACCCCAACACCATTGACACCGCTCCTGCAAATGACGCCATGCAGCTGACGGGGGACATGCCCGAAGAAACCGTCGAAGAGCTAAAGGGATTGGGATTCACTGATGGATTTCAGTTTGGCTGTGGTTTTTGGGTGGCAGGGGTTGTCGTGGCAGTGGGGGTGATCCTCCTGGCCATTGTGTTGAGCTTCCTGCTCTCGGCGCTGGGCATCCAGGTGCTTTTTTAGAACCTTCGCCCGGCGCGGCTGAGGAACATCAATCTGCTTCGTTGATCTGATTGGCCAGGATGATGGCCTCGGCTACCTCGCGCATGGGTTTGCGGAAATTCATCGATAGTTTCTGGATGCGGCGGAAGGCCTCAGCCTCGGTCATGCCCTTGCGATCCATGAGCAGGCCCTTGGCTCGATCGACAGCCTTGCGGGTTTCCAGTGCTTCCTGCAGGCTTTCGGCCTGTTTTCTCACGCCCTCAAATTCGGCAAAACGGGCAAGGGCTGTCTCGATGGCCGGCGCCAGATCGGCCTCGGTGAATGGCTTGACCAGATAGCCCACCACACCAGCCTCGCGGGCGCGCTCCACCAGATCGCGCTGGCTGTAGGCGCTGAGCAGCAATACAGGGGCAATGCCTTCCTTTGTGAGATCGCGGGCAGCGGCGATGCCATCGTAATCGTCACCCTCGAACTTGATATCCATGATCACCAGATCGGGCTCGAGTCGACGCGCCATTTCCACGGCCGACCGGCCATCAGATGCCTCTCCCACCACCAGATATCCCTGACTGGTGAGCATCTCCCGCAGATCCCGACGTATCAGAGATTGATCGTCACAGATGATAATGCGTTTACGTTCGCTGTTGTCGGTCATTCTGTTTCTGCTCCAGAAAAAGCTTTGGGGAATCGTACAATCGCCTGGGTGCCGCCATCGCTGTGCGGGACCAGTGTAAACGAGCCTCGCAGGTCATCCTCGACCAGGGTTTTGATGATGTCGAGGCCCAGGCTGGGTGTTTGTTCAAGTGAAAACTGGCTTGGCAATCCGCGACCATTATCGCGCACAACCAGTTCAATTATACCATCTCGATCGGCTAATTGCACCTCAATACGGCCTTCGATATTGGCATCGAAGCCGTGTTCCAGGGCATTGAGCAATAGCTCGTTCACCGCCAGCACACACACAGTAGCGCGGGCCGTCGGCATGAGGATGGCATCGCTCGCCTGCAGGCTGATGTTCACCGGCTGGCCTGGCTGCAACACACTCGTCTGCATCTGGCTGATGACACGTTCGATGACGATGCGCAGATCTAGGATCTGATCTTCGCCCCAGGAGAGCGCCTCGTGGATCACGGCAATGCTCATAATGCGATTCATCGTCTCTGTGAGCAATTGCCGCGCTTCCTCTGTCTGCGCCCGCCTGGCCTGCATGCCGGTCATCGAGATCAACATCTGCAGATTGTTCTTGACGCGATGATGGACTTCTTTCAGCAATGCCGCTTTCACCTTGAGCTCGCGCGCCTTTTGCCGTGATTCAGTTTCATCCTTGATCAGGATCAGGGCGCCGTAGCGACCATCGGCTGGCCATTTGCGCCCCACGCGCTCGCGCCAGCGTGATGGTTTGCCAAACAGGGGAATGGCGCTGCGCAGCAAAATGCGATCGGAAACCGTGCCCTCGGAAAACTGACAGCGGTGCTCTGCCCACGCCTGCTTGACCAGGCGCCAGTCGCCGGCCCCCACCTCCTGCAGCGAACGCCCCCGTAGATCATCCAGATACCCCAGCCGCCGGTACACATTCGATGCCTGGCCACTGAGATAGCGATAGCGCCCGCTGTAATCGACGAACACAATCCCGTCCTGCTCGCTGAACGGGGGCACATCCTGGCTGCCGACCACGGCGCCCTGGCTGAGCATATGCCAGAACTGCCGCAGGGCGCGCTGGAAAGCCGCATCACGGCGGCGATGACGCTCCCGTTCGATGGCGTTGGTGAAAATACCCACCGCGGCCAGCGGCTGTTTGCGCCC
>JAJRXO010000079.1 GCA_024276255.1 Chloroflexota bacterium
ACCGCGCCCAGGGCCCGCAAGCGTTGCACCGCTGTGGCCTCGTACGGTGGCATGAAACCCTTGAGAATGCGCGAGGCCGCAGTGAGGGGCATGCCCTCGACGGCCAGCATGTCCTTGATAGCCAGGGGAACGCCCAGCAGGGGGTTGTCTTCACCGGCAGCGCGTCGATCATCGGCCTGCTGCGCCTGCGCCAACGCCAGCTCGGGCGCCACATGCAAATAAGCCTGCACCCGTGCATCGAGGCGCTGAATGCGGTCGAGATAGGCTTGCGTAAGCTCGACGGCGCTGATCTCCCGCTTTTGTAACAGACGATGGCAGGCATGGATGGTCAGGGTGTGAAGCTCGCTCATTGACTGCCCTCCAGCACGGCGTGCACCTTGAAATAACCGTCTTCCTGATCAGGCGCATTAACGAGCGCCCTGTCGACCGGCAGGCTGGGTTCGACCTCATCGTCGCGCATAACGCTACGCAAGGGCAATACGGTGGCCGTAGGCGAAACCTGCGAGGTGTCGACTTCCTGTATCTGGGCCGCGTAATCGAGTACAGCGGATAGCTGGCCGGCAAAAAGCTCGATTTCTTCTTCTGTCAGTTCCAGTTTGACCAGTTCGGCAACGTGCCGGACTTCGTCGGCGCTCAATCGGGTCATGGTATGAGTCCTGGGTGGGGATATGGACGGTATTATAGCACGGTGGAAAGTGATATGCCGTGTGGGTTATAATTCGGGTGCGAGCACGCGGAAAAAGGTTGAGGATTGGCTTCCAGTCAGCGGTCGGTATTCCAACACGAATTGCTGAGCAGTGACAGGGACCTGTACGCAGATATTTCCGGTCACACTTTCGCCCCGCCTCACAGTCCCTTCCAGGGGCTCGGGGATCACGCCGCAGCGCGTCTCGGGATCGTAGGTGGTGTAAGGTTGCAGCTGCTCATCAATAATTCGGAACAAAGCTTCCCGGATGGTCACCTCGCCCTCTGCAGACACATTTGTCACCCGCAATGTCAACATCAACATGCGTTTGTCGGCCGGTGGCGCCTCATTGAACTCATTTTCCAGACGCACCAATGGCCAGGCATCATTGTTGATGCGCAAGATCTCTATGCGCAGGCCGTCCCCCGTCATATTACCCAATGTTACATTCGGGATGCCAAACCACTCGATTGTCTGTGAACCAGCTTCCACTGTTTGCGTAGCAGAAACCTGTGTAGCGATCGCTTCCGGCGTCTGTTTTGGCTGGATCCACAAACGATTCACGAGCATCACAACAAGAATCAAAACCGCCGTACCACCGACAATAGCAAAAAATCGCATCTGATTGCGACGCATGTCTGCTTACCTCCTGAAAAGATGGATGCTGAGCGTTGTACAGGGGATCGAAGATGAAAGCTTCATTATCATCGCATGTTAGGCGGCATGCGTCAACCTGAAAACGTAACTTTTCGGCCCCTCAGTGCATCATAGAGAAGCGCAAGCAATATTATCTGATTATCACCCCAAACAAGCAGGAGAATGACATGTCTTTTATCGATAATATCTTCGGTAGCAAAAAAGCCGATACCCCGGCAGCAACCAAGGCCGACCCCAATCGTCCCAAGCCCATTCACGTCACCGATGCCGACTTCGAAAAGACCATTTTGCAGTCTGACAAGCTGGCCATTGTGGATCTGTGGGCCGACTGGTGCCGCCCCTGTCACATGATAGCCCCCACCATCGAAGACCTGGCTGCCGAATACGCCGGCCGCGTGGTTGTAGCCAAGCTGAATGTCGATGAGAACCCCTCCACACCGGGCAAGTATGGAATTATGGGCATTCCCACGGTGCTGTTCTTCAAGAATGGTAAAGAAGTCGACCGCATTGTCGGCGTGCAGCGTTATCCAGCCTTTGTCAATCGCATCGAGCGTTTGCTGGAATCCTGACCCGCCTATCCCTCTTCCCCCATACCTGACCCCAGATGTGTAACGCATCTGGGGTTTTTGTATGTGGCCAGGAACTACAGGGGCAGCGCTCTTTGCGATGAAAATCAACCGCATGAAATCGCATCGCGGCGCCATCACCGCACCGGCCTCGACAATCAGGGAGGCCGGTCCCCCTGAAAAGTCCGGAACTGGCCTCTGACGGGGGCATTCCAGATTTGGGGCGCAGTTGAGGACTTCATCCCCCGGCGGGGTGGGCCACGATAACACGGAGCTGGTCCAGGCTAAACACAAGGAGGAACCTGAGCAATCCTGCCACATTTGGGGGACGCACCCCCCTCTGACCATGCCTTTGACGCCTCTGATCGTAACATGATATACTGTTTGGCGTCATTAAATTCACGCAGGTTCATTTTTGCCTTGGGTGGGCGCTTGTTGTACCATCCACCATCATGCCGTCGCCCGTAGTTGACATCCGCCACATTTGTCACGCGGGTTTGTCCATACACTCTGGCTTGAATATGTGATCCGGTTCTACCGCCACATCGCCAAGGCGATGAAAACGAGATCGCATAACGAGCCCCATTTACAACCCCATGAACCCGACTGCTCCTCTCGCGACACGAAGCTTGAAAGAATTGCGCATATTGGCGCGCCAGCAAGGCCTCAAAGGATATAGCCGTCTGCGCAAGGAAGAACTGGTACGCGTGCTGGCCCGGGCCAGCAACGGCAAAGAAGCCGTCCAGATTGGCATGGGCTATCTCGCCTTCGACCGTAACGGTACAGCCATCCTGCGTCCGGGATATGGCTATGGGGCACGCAAAGGAAAAAAGGTCTATGTTTCACCGGCCCAGATCAAGCGCTTTGGTCTCAGGCATGGTGATTTTATCGAGGGCCAGGTACGAAAACCGAAATCCGGGGAAAAGTATTACAGCCTGGTGCAAATCGAATCCGTCAACGGCCTGCATCCGGAAGCAGCCCTGGAACGGGAACTGTTCGACGCCCTGGTGCCCGTGCACCCGCATCAGCAGCTTATTCTGGAAACCAAACCCCACATACTGGCCCCACGTTTTATCGATCTGCTCTGCCCCATTGGCCGCGGCCAACGGGGGTTGATCATCAGCCCGCCCCGCGCCGGCAAGACCACGCTCATCAAGCAGATCGTCAAGGCAATCACCTATAATTACAGCGATGTGCACGTGATCGTCGCCCTGATCGGCGAACGGCCCGAAGAGATCACCAATGTGGTGCGCTCGGTGGATGCCGAGGTGTTCAGCGCCTCATTTGATGCCTCGGCCTTCAAACAGGTTGCCACGGCCGAACTGGCGCTTAATCGCGCTCAGCGCCTGGTGGAATTGCATCGCGATGTGGTGCTGGTGGCCGATTCGCTCACTCGCCTTACCCGCGCCTACAATGAAATCCTCACACCTTCGGGCCACCAGATGGGCAGCGATCTGGATGCGGTGGCGGTGTACCGGGCCCGGCGCTTTTTTGCCGCCGGTCAAAAGATCGAAAATGGCGGCAGTCTCACCCTGCTGGCTACCTGTCTCATTGAGACCGGCAGCAACATCGACGACCGTATTGTGGAAGAATTTCAGCACACGGCCAACATGGAACTTTATCTCGACCGGCGCCTGGCTGCCAAACGCATCTTTCCTGCCATTGATCTTGAACGCAGCAGCACCCGTCATGATGATCTGCTGCTGGACAAGGAAACAACGCAAAAAGTATGGCTGATGCGCCGCATGATCTCTGCTATTCGCAACAAACAACCGGGGGTCGAGCCCATGCTGGTGTTCCGCGATCGCCTGTTGCGCACCCGCAACAATTATGAATTTATCACCACACTGCAAGCCTGAAAACGCGTGATTAGCATCGTACATCCTGCCATGCCCGGCAATTCCTGATCCATCTGCAAGGCGTGCTATAATCGCCGGTATGTCAAGAATCCATCTGGCGCAGTCCCCGTGGTGGGCGGCCTTTGTGCTGGCGTGCATTCTCACACTTCCTGCCTGGATCATGCTCAGCCGTCCCGGATTACCGGCCAGCCGTCAAGGCCCGCGGCCTGTGTTGAATATGTATGCAGTTGAACGCGGGGACTATCCGGCAGTGGCGGTCACCCCTGATCGCTGGCATACGGATGGCTTCTGGCCGTATACGGTAGCGCGGATGGCCCGCAGCATGGGGGCTGATGGCGTACAGGCGATCAAGATCAGCCTGGGGCTGGCCATGATCCTGCTCGTGGCTGGCAGTGTAAGCTGGGGCATCGGCCTGGGCGGGTTGTGGGGCGGCATCTTGTTGGCCGTGCTGATGGCGTTCTCACCATTACTGCTCAGCAGTATGTATGCTGAAGGCGAGCTGGCCGGCATTTGGGCGCTGGCCGGGTTCATGTGGGCGGGCTGGGCCCTGCAGGACTCCCGTCGTCGCAGCCTGCTTGTGGGCGCATTGGCTATGATTATCATCTGGAACGCAAGGCCGGGGATGGGATTGTGGGCATCTGCCGCGCTGGCGTTGCTGGCCATGCTACAACGTCGACCCGCGGCTCTGATCGGCGTGCTCGCCGGAGCTGTGACCGGCTTTGTCCTGACACAACCATGGACGCGCCCCCTCTCCGTTTTCACTGGCCCTGGCATCCACCTGGCTCAGCTGCTGGAGCCCGGCTGGCTGTGGGAAGTCAGCAGTATCGACCGTAGCACGGCGATCAATTTCTCACTGGCATTACCGCTGGCCCTGTTGCTGGTGGGTATGTGGACAATTCGTGAAGCAAAAGAAACGACATGGCGCCCTTACGCCTTGGTGGGAGTATTACTGGCGCTTCTCAGCCTGCAAAGCGTGAATGCTCATCTGCCCTCTGTGCTGCAAAGCATCAACCCGGCGGGATTGCTGTTGCTGACACTGCCACTGCTGGCCGCGGCAGCCACGGCAGCCTGGGCCCGCAGCGATCTGCATGTGCCGCTGTGGTCAGCGTTGCTCCTGCTGGTGATGCTCAACGCCAGCCCCGCCCTCTCTCCGCGATTTGAACGCTATGACATCCCGGAACAGGCAGTTGCCCAATTTGGCGCCCAATCCCTGATGCTGCTCTCGGCCCAACCCGCTGCGCCGCCCCAACCGGGCACGGCTTGGTCTGTGGATCTGTCATGGGTGGCCTGGGAGCCCGTGGACTTCGATTATAACCTGTTTGTGCACATACTGGATGCGCAGGGCAATAAAATCGCCCAGTTCGATGGTCAGCCGCAGCAGGGAAAACGGCCCATGACCGGTTGGCAACCGGGAGAGGTGATTGCCGATCGCATCCAGATCGCCATCCCGGCCGACGCCCCGACGCCCAGACGGGTGCTTTTGGGCGTTTATAACTGGAATGACGGCCGACGCCTGGCCGCGGGCGAGCAGGATGCCATCGTGATCTGGGAGGCGCAGCCATGAAACGAATCCTCAAATCGCCCGCCCTGTGGATCACCCTGCTGCTGTCGCTGTTTGCGGTAGCGCCATTCTGGCATCCGGGCTATTTCTGGTCGGCCAACGACGCCCGCCACGATGTGTTTTTCATCCAGCAGTACGATCTGAGCTGGGATGAAGGGGTGCTGTATCCCCGCTGGTCGCCCGACTGGGCGTTTGGCTACGGCTATCCATTCTTCAATCTGGTGGCGCCGGGCGCCACGATCGTTGGCACGTTGCTGTATCATTTCCTGCCTATCAGCCTGGAAAATGCCGCCGAAGGTACGTTTATTCTGGCAATTCTGCTCAGCGGCCTGGGCATGTGGCTGTTTGTGCGCGATTGGGCCGATGAACGGGCCGCCATGATCGCCGCCCTGGTATATGTGTACGCGCCATATC
Source organism: Chloroflexota bacterium (assembly GCA_024276255.1). Lineage (GTDB taxonomy): Bacteria > Chloroflexota > Anaerolineae > J102 > J102 > JAADGC01. The sequence continues at coordinate 5,743 of JAJRXO010000079.1, forward strand.
ATCTACTCGATATCTATGTGCGGGCGGCCATGGGCGAATCATTGGCCCTGGCCCTGTTGCCGTTTGC
>JAJRXO010000080.1 GCA_024276255.1 Chloroflexota bacterium
CTGCCAGGGTCGTCGCTATCAGGCCCGGCTTTGTTTGCTGTTTGTGCAATGACCGTGGCAAAATCAGGATACTCAATCTTCCCCGAACGAGGTGGTTGCATGAAACAAGTTGCAGCGGTGGTGCTGGCCGGTTATTCTCAGGATCATCCGGATCCACTGGCCACTGCCCACGGTGTGAAACACAAGGTCCTGTTACCCATTGCCGGTAAACGGATGATCGACTGGACCCTGGACGCGTTGCGCGAGAGCTCAGCCGTCGCCGAGATGGTGGTGGTCGGTATCGGCCCGAACGAAGGCATCCAATTGGGGCCCAATGTCCATTATGTGGCGAATCAGGAGGATCATCTCAGCAACGTCCTGGCGGGCATAACCGCGGCGCAGGCGCTCCACCCCGACAATGACTTTGTGCTCATCGTTTCGGCCGATGTGCCCTTGCTGCAACCGCAAACCGTCGATTGGTTTGTGTCGCATTGTGAAGCGCTGCCGGGCGATGTGTTCTACGCCATTGTAAAAGAAGAGGTAATGGAAGGGCAGTATCCGGGGGCGGGGCGTTCGTATCTGCGACTCAAAGAAGGGCGAGTTTGCGGAGGCGACATGTTTTTTGCCCGCTCGGCCGTGGCGCACAACAACGAACCGCTGGTGCGGGAGCTACTGGCGCGACGCAAAAACGCGTTTCAGCAAATCCGCATGGCCGGGGTTCAAATCATCATTAAATATCTGTTGCACCAGTTATCACTACACGATTTAGAGAAAGTAGGCTCCCGGCTACTGCAATGCCAGGGGCGAGGCGTGCTCTCACCCTATGCGGATCTGGGCATGGACGTGGACAAAGCGCATCAACTGGCGATCGCACAACAGGTGCTGGCAGATCGGAGGCGCGCATGAGCCAGTGGCTGAAACAGTGGGAAGCCCTGGATCGACAGTGGAGTGGGCGGCTGCGTGTAAATGAACGGCCGTTCTGGAAGGGCGTGGCCACCATCGCAGCCCACTTCGGTGACGGACCTCTGTGGCTGACATTGTGGCTGGCCGGCGCCCTGTACTTTGGCCCGCCCACACGCTGGCGCCTCCTGCTGTGGCTGGGCGCCTCATTGGTTGCGGCTGTGGTTACCTACAGTATCAAGTTCACGCTCAAGCGTCCCCGCCCCAGCGAGATCGACGGTTTTTACAGCAAGAGCTACGACCGGCACGCCTTTCCCAGCGGCCATGCCACGCGCATGGGAACCCTGCCCGTGTTGGGCGCGTGGATCTTCCCGCCCCTGGCTCCCCTGCTCTGGTTTGTCTCTATCACCTGCATTCTGGCCCGCGTGGCGTTGGGCATTCATTATCTGGGCGATGTGCTGGTCGGGTGGTTGATCGGCGCCCTCGTGAGCCTGATCATTCTGGCCCTGGCAAGCTCTCTCATTTGAGAAATAGACATGTGCTGCGCAGGTACGAGCCATTCATGTCACAAATGCTTTTGTCTGTCTGCCGGGTAACGTGTACAATAAAGTCAGCATCTAACGTTCAGGAGCAATGTCGCTCTTTATTGTCAATCATTTCAAACAAATACTTTGTAACCAGACAGGACATCGCCTACATGTCAGGTTCTGCTTCAAAGCAGACCTGCAAACCCGGAACCAACTCAACCGAGAAACCAGGCCCAGCCACATCGGCGCCGTCTATCCACATCTACCGGCTTACCGGTGCCCCGGATCACAGAAAGGTTAACAGGGAGGTGAGGCGAAACTTCGCTGCATGGTTACAAGACCATACAACAAAAGGATGATCAATTATGAGTCAGGAAACACTCACTGTTATTGACAATCGTACCGGCAAGAAGTACGAGTTGCCGATCACAGACGGCACCATTCGCACCATGGATCTGCGCCAGATCAAGGTCAAAGATGACGATTTAGGCATCATGGGCTATGATCCGGCATTTAAAAACACGGCCGCCACGCGCAGCAAAATCACTTTCATTGATGGGGAAAAAGGTATTCTGCGGCATCGTGGCTATCCGATCGAGCAATTGGCCGCCAACGCCAGTTTTCTGGAAGTGGCGTATCTGGTGCTCTATGGCGAACTGCCCACGGCCGAGCAGTATGCCGCCTGGGAGCATGACATCGTGCACCACACCCTGGTTCATGAAAACCTGCGCACATTCCTGGATGGCTTCCGGTACGATGCCCATCCCATGGGGATTTTGATCAGCTCGGTGGCCGCGCTTTCTACCTTCTATCCCGAAGCTAAAAACATATTTGACGCCGAGAATGTAAATTTACAGACGGTGCGCCTGGTCGCAAAAATGCCCACCATCGCCGCCTTTGCCTATCGCCACTCGATGGGCTTCCCCTATGTATATCCCGACAATGATCTGAGCTACGTGGGCAACTTCCTGAACATGATGTTCAAGATGACGGAGCTGAAATACGAACCCAATCCCATTGTAGAGCGGGCGCTGGAGATCCTGTGGATCCTGCATATCGACCACGAGCAGAACTGCTCTACCACCACCATGCGCGGCATTGGCAGTTCGCAGGCAGATCCGTATGTGGCAGTGGCCGGAGCAGCGGCGGCGCTCTCGGGCCCGCTGCACGGCGGCGCCAATGAGCGTGTGCTGCGCATGCTGGCGCACATCGGCAGTGTGGAAAATATCCCGGCCTACCTGAAACGGGTGGAGGCAGGCGAAGAACGCCTGATGGGCTTCGGGCATCGTGTATACAAGAACTATGATCCGCGAGCTCGCATCATCAAAGACTTTGCCCATCAGCTCTTTGAAGTAACCGGGCGCAATCCCATGCTCGATATCGCCCTGGAGCTGGAAAAGCGGGCGCTGAGCGAAGAATACTTTGCCAAACGCAAGCTCTATCCCAATGTGGACTTCTACAGCGGTATCATCTACCAAGCGCTGGGGATTCCCACCAACATGTTCACTGTTATGTTCGCCATCCCGCGTACGGTGGGCTGGCTGTCCCAATGGCGGGAACTGTTGCAGGACTCCGAACAGAAGATCGCCCGCCCGCGCCAGATTTACGATGGCGAGATACTGCGGGACTTTGTGCCCATGGATAAGCGCAGCTAGTCGCCCGATCACACCCCCGCCGCTATCCACGACCCAACTGTATAATTATCCCTCCAGCGTCTGCTCATGCGGACGCTGTTCTGTTTCAAGATAGCGTGAGGGTCGTATGTAAAGAGGCATTACGTATTACACGTATTGCGTATCTCGTATTACGTATCACGTGTTTGAGGGGCAAGTCGCTGGAGACGCAACACGCAATACGAGATATGAGATCCGCAGTTGTCCACCACGCTTTTCATCGATATCAGCGCCAGCAAGCTTGCCGTCTGTCTGTTCCCGGCCCGTTTGCAGGGCTTGCAGTTTGGCCGAAATGCACACGGCACCGTAGAATAGCCATCATGATTCGTTCTGTTACCGATCGCTTCCTCCCCCTGCTTGTTCATCCTGATCCCAGACGCCAGCGGCAGGCCATTTTGGTGTTGTTGGTGACCGGTGGCCTGTCCATCGGTCTGATGGTCGGCCTGTTGGGCCCCACCATTGCCCTGGCTCTGGCCGCGGCTTCGCTGGGGGCCTGGCTGGTTTTGCGCAGCCCTCTGTGGGGCTTGCTGGGCATTATCCTCGTCAGCACATTGCTGCCGTTTGCCACCATGCCGTTCAAGATCGGTTTTACGCCCAGCTTTCTGGATCTGGCGATCTTCGCCACGTTTGGCGTGTGGGCGCTGAAATATGCTCTGGCCGAAGAAACCCGTTTTACAGCCTCATCGATCGGCGGTGCTGTGCTGTTGTTCTTAATCATCGCCGCCTTCACCTTCGCCATTGGCCTGCAATACAGCCGCCCCACCTCCAATAATATCCGCCAGTTTGGTGAGATGGTGTTGAGCATCACCCTGTTTTTCGTGGTGATCAACGTGGTGCGCGATCGTCAGCAGCTTTTGTTTCTGATGCGCTCGCTCATGGCGGGCGGCGCCAGCGCGGCCCTGCTTGGCATCGTGTTCTACGTGATCCCGCCCGCGGCCACCGTGTGGATCCTCGACCACCTGGCCCGCCTGGGTTATCCCGGCGGTTTTGGGGCGCTGCGCTATGTCAACGATGACCCTGCGGGTCTGATGCGCGCCATCGGCACCAGCATCGATCCCAATGTATTTGGAGGCCTGCTCATCCTGGTAGGGGTGATCACCCTGCCGCAATTGTTTAGCAAGCGGCCCTTATTCAGCCGTCGTTGGGTGGCGCTGATGCTGACGCTGGATACGGTGGCCCTGTACCTGACGATTTCCCGCGGTTCAATGGTGGGGTTTGTGGCAGGCATGGCCGTGATCGGCGCCCTGCGTTATCGCAAATTGCTGATACTGGGCTTTATCGTTGCAGCCCTCGTCTTTGTGATGCCCTTTACGCAAAGTTATGTGCAACATCTCATCGCCGGCCTGGCAGGCCAGGATCGGGCCACGCAAATGCGTTTTGGCGAATACAAGGATGCCCTGACCCTGATCAGCCGCTATCCTGTGTTCGGCGTTGGTTTCACCGGCGTTCCTGAAATCGACCTGTACATCGGCGTATCATCGTTATATTTGCTCATGGCCGAGGAAATGGGACTGATCGGGCTGGGAATCTTCTTGATCACGATTGTCTTTTTCCTGAATGCCCTGCTGAACGCCCTGCGCCTGCCCGTGCGCGATGCCGAGTATGACCCCATCGTGCTGGGTATCCTGGGGGCGATGGCAGGTCTGTTGGTGGGTGGTGTGTTCGACCATTACCTGTTCAACCTCACGTATCCACACATGACGGCGTTGCTGTGGATTGTGGTGGGGGTGGGCATGAAGGCGGTGACGTTGGCCGAGGAGGCTGCTCAACCTCAACCCTGAATGAGGGGGTGGGGCGACGACAGCTTTTTGGGCCTACCTGACCGCTGGCAGTACAATGAGCTACCTTATATTCCCAGGAGTTCGCTATGCCTGCACGTTTCAAAACGATTATCGAACCTTTCCGCATCAAAACGGTAGAGCCCATCCGTCACACCACACGCGAGGAGCGACTAGAAGCCCTTGCCAGGGCAGGCTACAATCTGTTTTTGCTGAAGGCGGAAGATGTTTTGATCGATCTGCTCACCGATTCAGGTACTGGCGCCATGTCGTCACGGCAATGGGCGGGCATGATGATGGGGGACGAATCCTATGCCGGGGCGCGATCGTTTTATAAATTCCGGGATGCAGTGCACGAGATCACGGGTTTCAAACACATTATCCCCACGCATCAGGGCCGGGCGGCAGAACGTATCCTTTTCGGCACCGCGCTCAAAGCCGGCGACATCGTCCCCAACAACACCCATTTCGATACTACTCGCGCCAACATCGAATATCGGGGAGCAATCGGCCTTGATATCCCCATTCCCGAGGCGCATCAGCCCCAGCTTGATCATCCATTCAAGGGTAATATCGATCTGGAAAAACTGGAGCAGGTGCTGAAAGAAAACGGCGAACGCGTACCGATGGTTATGATCACAGTGACCAACAATTCGGGCGGCGGCCAACCCGTGAGCATGGCCAATATCCGCTCGGCCAGCGAGATCTGCCATAACCACGGCGTGCCGCTGTTTATCGATGCCTGTCGTTTTGCCGAAAACTCCTGGTTTATCAAGACGCGCGAAGAGGGCTACAGCGATAAGACGCCGCTGGCCATTGCCCAGGAGATGTTCAGCTATGCCGACGGCTGCACCATGAGCGCCAAAAAAGATGGTATGGTGAACATCGGCGGTTTTCTGGCCATGAATAATGATGAACTGGCGGGGCATTGCCGCAACATGGAGATCCTGGGCGAAGGATTTCCCACCTATGGCGGTCTCGCCGGTTATGACCTGGAGGCCATGGCCGTGGGGCTGTTCGAAGCGCTGGAAGAAGATTATCTGCGCTACCGCATCCGTTCGGTGGCCTACGTGGGCGAACGAATGAAAGTCGCGGGCATCCCCTTTGTGGAGCCGACCGGCGGCCATGCCGTTTATATCGACGCCAAAACCATGCTCCCCCACATCCCCTGGCACGAATATCCCGCCTGGGCCCTGTCGCTGGCCCTGTACATCGAGGGCGGTATCCGCTCGGTGGAGATCGGCTCGGTGATGTTTGGTCGCCAGCCCGATGGCAGTGAGAAGCCGGCCGCCATGGAACTGGTACGGCTCGCTTTTCCGCGAAGGGTGTACACCCAGAGTCATGTCGACTATCTGACGGAAGTGCTGGATTACGTGAGCCAACAGCGGGCGCGTATCCGCGGCGTGAAGATCGTGGAAGAACCTCCTGTGCTGCGCCATTTCTCCTCGCGCTTTGCCCCGGCCCATGGCGACATCATCCTGCCTGAGGCCTGATTCCCTGCCGTTTGTGGCACTGATCCAGCCTCTCACCACGCA
>JAJRXO010000081.1 GCA_024276255.1 Chloroflexota bacterium
GGCAGGGCCAGCGCTGCCTCGCGGCTGGCAATGGTGAACACCAGTTCGTCGGGGCCGGCCTGCGCCGTGGCATCGGCCGCCACCTTCGGGGAACCAACCGGTCGTTGTTGACGATCGAGTGGCTGCACCCATAAGAATTTGATACCCTCGAGGCCGGTGTATTTTTGGGTGGCAACGACAGTGCCAATCACGCGGGCTAAGTGCATAGCATTGTTTCCGATCAGAGTAGGTCTCACGAGCGGCAGTAGGCCGATGAGAATGGAAAATGGTTGCAGGTTACAGGTTGCAAGTTCCAGGTTACACGTCGTCCGAAAGGACTACGGACTATGAAAAAGGAAATCTGTGTAACACGTGTAATCTGTGGTTTATTATTGGAACAGGCCTACGGCAAGCGGGCTGGCGCCGATACCGATGAAAATGACGGCGTTGGCGGGCGGATTGTGAATCTGCCCTGGGAGCAGTTTGCTCTGAGTCGGATTCGTAATCCGACGGCTAAACAAACGTTATTTACGGAACAGACCTACGGTGCGCAAGCTGCACGCCAAAACGGATGAAAATCTCTCGCCAAGACGCCAAGAGCGCAAAAGATTTTTTTCTATTTTTCCTTGGCGGCTTTGCGCCTTTGCGAGAGGCTTATTTACGAAGCAGACTGACGGTGCGCGCTACGCACGCCCATCATGATGAAAATAGGACGCAGATGACGCAGATACACGCAGATTTGCGCTGATTTGCGCTGATTTCTATCTTTCTGATCAGCGTCATCCTGACGATCAGCGGCATCAGCGTTCTATTTTCGGAACGGATGTACACGGACCGAAGATCTGTGCAGGCTGATTATACCGGAACGTGCGCGTTTAAGGCAATCGTGAGAGAGGACAACAGCTATTCTTGAATAGAAACTCAGCGAAGCGTTACTGCGTGCCCTCTCTCCTCTGTTCGTCAACGCTGGATGCTAGCTTGTACTAAAGCTCAACCGTAAAAAGAGGCTGTATCAGTTTAGTCGGCGATTGCTGCCGGCCGCCCGTCAGCAGTGAAGTTATTACTCGCCCCGAAAGCATTAACGTCAGGTGGAACCAGAAGGGGATCGCAAGGCCGCCGCAAGGGCGGGCTGCCAGCAGCCAGGCCTGTGAAGCTACAGTGCTGGCCGCCAGTCGGGATAGAGCGGCCGCCTGATTCCGGGGTCCCTGACCCCCGGCCACCCCCCACGTAAGGCTTGGCGCAGCAGCTCTGGCTCGCAATCAGCTTTGTTGGCCTGGCATGCGCGGGGTGTTCTGCAGGTTGGCGCTACCGCCTGCGGTCAGGGATGTCCGGCCTGGCTTTTCTTGCAGTCTTTGTCATCGGCGCAACCATGCCGGACTGCCAGGTTTCTCCCCCTGACCGAGTAAATTGATCCAGAGCCCCGTGAATAAAGTCTCGTTTGCCACAATGACCGGAACTCGTTACAATGGCGGTTCGGAGATCGTTATGCCGGAAAAAGTCTTCCACCTGCGTTGCCGGATATGCAATCAGCCCGTTGCCTGGCCACCTGCCAATCCCCGATGCCCGCGACCAAGCTGCCGAGGCCCATTGCAACCCAAACGTAATATTCGTTTTGACCCCCTGTTGATCGAACCCATGGAGCAGGGGATGTGGCGCTATCGACACCTGTTACCGCCATTGCCGGGTCAGCCTGTCAGCCTGGGTGAGGGCTATACCCCCCTCCTGCAGCTCGATCATGATCGCTATCGCCTGTATTGTAAAAACGAAAGCCTGAATCCTACCGGTAGTTTCAAGGATCGAGGCGCGTCCATGCTGGTCAGCACGCTGGCCCACGCCTCCACCATCATTGATGATTCATCGGGAAATGCCGGCGCGGCATTGGCCGCGTATGCAGCCCGTGCCGGCATCCACGCCCGCATCTATGTTCCGGCCAGCGCCCCCCGGGCCAAGCTCCAGCAGATTGCCCGTTATGGCGCTGAGATCGTCTCTGTTTCCGGCACCCGCGACGAGGTAACGCAGGCCATCGAGCAGGCCCTGAGTACAGACGGAGATGCCTATTACGCAAGCCACATCTGGCACCCTGGCTACGGTCAGGCCATGCAGACCATCGCCTGGGAGATCTGGGAACAGATGGGACGCAAGGCGCCCGACTGGGTGGTCTTGCCTGCAGGCAATGGTTCGCTCTTGCGCGGCGTACGCTGGGGATTTCGTTCCCTGCAAAAGGGCAAGCAGATACCTGCCCTACCGCGTATCGTGGCTGTCCAGGCAGTAGCCTGCGCTCCCTTGCTGGCCTTTCAGCAGGGCAGTTACCGCCCCGGCCAGTACGAAGCTCGTCCTACAATCGCCGATGGCGTCGCCACCGCCAATCCCCCTCTGATCGAAGCTATGGCCGCGGCCATTCGTAAAACCAAGGGATTGGTGATCGCCGTATCCGAGGACGAGATCGAGCAAGCTGGCAACCGGCTGGCCCACCTGGGCTTCTACGTAGAACCAACGGCTGCTCTCAGCTACGCCGCTTTACCATATTTACAAACTCATATTGAACCAGGACAGACCGTTGTCCTCTTACTTACCGGACATGGACTCAAAACAACCTGACAGCCTGCAACAACTAAATGCCCTGCAAGCGCAACTGGACTACAAGTTTCGTGACAAAAGCCTGTTGTTGCGCGCCATCACACATCGTAGCTACGTCAACGAAAGCCCGCTTTTGTTTGCGGACAATGAACGCCTGGAGTTTCTGGGCGACGCGGTGATCGATGTGATCGTGGCCGATGTCCTCTACCATCGCTTCCCCGAGCAGCGTGAGGGCATGCTCACGGCGATGCGCGCCCGCCTGGTGCGGCGGGAAACCCTGGCCCGCTTTGCCCGACAGATCCAGCTGGGCGAGTACTTGCTCATGGGACGCGGGGAACGCGAGAGCGGGGGGCACCAGCGTGATGCCATCCTTTGTGCCACGTTTGAGGCATTGTGCGGGGCCATGTATCTGGACGGCGGACTGGAGAGCATGCGGCAGTTTCTCATGGTCTTTTTGGAGCCCGAATTGCAGGAATTAAGCGCCGGGCATTGGCAAAAAGACGCCAAGAGTCGCCTGCAGGAATGGTCGCAGGCGCAGTGGAACATCACCCCGGCCTATGTTGTCGTCGATAGTATGGGCCCTGATCACGAGAAGGTATTTACCGTCGAAGTGCGGGTCAATGACAAAGTGCGGGCTCAGGGCAGTGGTCATAGCAAACAGAAAGCGGCTCAAGCCGCGGCTCAGGCCGCCCTTGAATACATTGCTGAACATCACAACCTGTAGGGAGCGTGGCTAATGGCGGCAATGGTGCGGCTGATCTGCCTGGGAGGCACAGGATTTCCTGTGGCAAACTGGCGATCTTTTATGGCGTATTTTTCCAACCGGGGGCATTCGTGTTACGCTATAGATGTCAGCGAACGGCGCCTGCTTAATTCCGATCTGCGGGTGCTGTCAGCGTTGCTTCCGCCTGATTTTCCTGGCAACCTGGCTCAAATCTTGCACGCTTTTCCCCCACACCCTGCACACTCGCCCGCTGTTGCTCCTCTGGTGCTGCTGAGTACGGCTGCCACCGCTGCTTCGGCCCTCGCCTGGGCGCAGGTCGTGCATTCAGTACGCGGCCTGGCCCTGTTGCAGCCGTCGTGGCGGCAGTGCGGCCAGATATGGATCCACCCACCGGCGCAGCCCCTCTGGCTGGCGCTGCCACAGCGAGATCTGTGCGCCCA